>JANMSP010000500.1:0-13868 GCA_031389475.1 Pyrinomonadaceae bacterium | reverse complement strand
TTTGATAATCAGTAAAGGCAAAATTGTCGGCGAGGTCGATCCGAAAATCACGTCAGTGGAAGAGATCGGCCTTATGATGACCGGCGGAAATTAAAACACGTGAACCGTGTCAGAACCGGGAGCGATAGCGACTGGGTTCTTAGCCACCCGCTAAAATTATTCCCGGGGCGACAAAAAAAGTGCTGGGGGCTACATAAATTCGAAGATTTCATCTTTCGCGACATCGCCTATTAACATACTAGCGGGAAACGAAACGTAGAAAGTATAATATCGCCTATCATGGCCGCGATGCCGCCATAGGGGCGCGAATCGGAACCCAATCTCGCAAAGGTAAACAAATGACAACAGAACCTAAAAAATTTGTGTCGATGTCTTGTTAAAAATGGCTTTCATCGCTTCAACCGCCCGTTCAAGATTTTCCATCGAGGTCGCATAGGAAATCCGCAAAAATCCATCCGCGCCAAATCCCGCACCATCGGTGACCACCACATGAGCTACGCGCAGCATAAATTCCGCTACATCGGCGGATGTTTTAAATTTATCACCAAGCATTTCGCGAACATCGACAAAGGCATAAAACGCTCCTTCAGGCACCGAACATTTGAAGCCGTTTACTTCGTTGAGTGCCGGGATAAGCATTTCCTTCCTTCGCTCGTATTCCGCGAGCATTGTGCTAACTGCTTTTAAAGATTCGTCGGCGTTCTGCATTGCCTTTGCGCATGCGTATTGGACGAATGATGTGGGATGCGTGGCGGAATGACTTTGCAATCTGACCATCGCCCGGCTCCATTCCTCGTTGGCGATTGTGTAACCGATACGCCATCCGGTCATCGCGTAAGTTTTTGAGAAACTCCCCGCGACGCAGACGTACTCACGTAATTCCCTGGGCAGAGAAGCCGAGCTGAAAACCTCGGCTGGCGGATATGCAAAAAACAGATAGCATTCGTCGGTCAATACATAAACATTCCTTTCCGCGCAAACTTCCACAATCTTACGCATTTCATCCGGCGGAATGACGCGGCCGGTCGGGTTGTTCGGCGAATTGACTATCAGCAGCTTGGTTTTATCGGTGATGGAATTTTTGACCTGCTCCGCCGTCAGCACGAAATCGGATTCTTCGGTTTCGATAAAAACATTTTTAGCACGGCAGAAAGTCCCGATCTCAGGGAAAGTGACCCAGTAAGGCTTGGGTATCAACAGTTCATCACCGGGATTCAAAATTGTGCACGCGGCATTAAATAGAGCTTGTTTCCCGCCACAGGCCGCAACCACTTCGCCCGGGGGAAAATCCGAGGCGAAGCGGGCTGAATAAAATTCTGTAATCGATTCCTGAAACAGCCTCGATCCGGCGCTGGAAGTGTATTTGGTAAGGCCTTTTGCCAAACCTTCGCGGGCGTATTCCTTGATAAATTCCGGCGTGTCGAAATCCGGCTCACCAACGGTCAGGTCGATTATGTCGACGCCTTTTTCGCGTAGAGCGGCGGCGGCTTGCCCGGCCTTCAGAGTGGAAGACGCATGCATCTTAGCGACATTGTCGGAAACCGGAAATGAATTCATATAAACATTTTAAACTTTTGCCCGCGAAATATGCGAAAAGTCGTGAAAAAAAGAAAATGTGTTTTTGTTTCGTGTTCTTTCGCGTATTTCGCGGGCAAATTCTTAACTTATTTTCTCCCGCATTTTTTCTTCTACCAATTCGGGTATCAGTCCTTCGACACGGCCACCGAGACGGAAAACCTGTTTCATTAGATCGGAGGATACGTACGAATATTCCTCCGCCGCCATTAGGAAAACGGTTTCGATATTCGGTTCGAGCCGGCGGTTCATCAATGCCATCCGCAATTCGTACTCGTAATCGCTGACTGCCCGGATTCCGCGGACAATCGCCGTCGCATTTCGTTCACGTGCGAAATCCGCCGTCAGGCCCGAAAAGCTTTCGACCGTTAACCGGCAATTCCCATTTGCCGTCAAAGGCAGAAGTTCGGTAATGATCGCCTTACGTTCTTCGACCGAGAACATAGGATTTTTATCGGGATTATTGAGGACGGCTATAATGATCTCGTCAAAAAGCGGCGAGCTGCGCTTTATAATATCAAGATGGCCGTTTGTCGGCGGATCAAAGGAGCCCGGGAAGATCGCACGTCTCATATAACATTGAATTGTAAAGGGTTAATGAAAAATGGCAAATGCAGAGCTCAGAGTTTTTTAAAAAAACTATGTTCTGTTGACATTTATTTCCGGTAAATTGCCACTAGCTTTAGCTAGTGGTCGGAAGTAGTAAAACGAAGGGCTTTAGCCAAACTTCTTTTAATGAATTTCGATTGGCTTCACCTAAAGCTAAACAGATGAATAATACTTTTTGTCATTCGGCTAAAGCCGGTTGTCTACCACTTATTTATCCACTAGCTAAAGCTAGTGGCAATTGACAAAGCAAAATGTCAACACAACCTAATTATAAAATTATTAAAGTTATTCCTAATGCATACTGTAAATACAATGTAATTACAATTGTAATTAATATGTAAGGTCTAGTTAATTTCGAGTAAAGAATTTTCTAAATGTGCTAAAGTTTTTCTTTATCAACAACAACGGGCGTTGAAAACCAGAGAAAAACGAAAAGAAGCAATGAATAGAAACGGACAGGCCGCTGCATTTTACGATCTTGAAGGAACTTTGGTTAGCACCAATCTCGTGCATACGCTCGCTTTTTACGCCAAACGGCAGGCGGGAATCTGGCAGACTGCAAAGAAAAGTATTGGAACGCTCGCAAAACTGCCGCTTTTCGGCTTGACGGATTTTTACAGCCGCAATGTTTTTAACGAGTTTTTCTTCAAAAGCTACGAAGGCGAATCATTCGACCGCCTGCGTTTTTTCGCTGACGAGCTTTTCGAAGAAGTGTTGAAACCGGCAATTTATCCAGGCACGCCGGAACTCATCGCCCAATCCAAAAAGATAGGCCAAAAGCAGATCGTCATAACCGGCGCGCTCGATTTTACGGTCGAACCGCTCATTAAATACCTGGGCGCCGATCATTTCATCGCCAACCGTCTGGAATTCGTCAACGGCTACGCAACAGGCCGCCTGCTTCCGCCGGTCATGGCCTCCGCCACCAAAGCCAAATGGATCCGCGAATACGCCGAGCAGGAAAATATCAACCTTTCTGAATCCTACGCCTATTCCGACAGCATTTCCGACCTGCCGATGCTCTCGATAGTCGGGCATCCGGTAGCGATCCATCCGGATTTCAGATTGAAACAAACGGCGTTGCAACATGATTGGGCGATTCTTGATTTGAAATAAATTACGTTGGGAAGTTGACTCTTTTATGCAATAATAGCTACGTAGCCATTTGATAGAAGAGTTACTAGGAGGTTGAGAATGTCGCACAATGTAAAAGAAGCAAAAAATAATTTGAGCAGTCTAATCCGGCTTGCCGAAAAAGGGCAGCCCCAAGTTATCAGGAGGCATGATAAAGACGTCGCCGTGGTAGTTTCGATCGAGGATTGGAAAAAAGCGGGAGGAAAGCAGGAGACTCTTTTGGAGTTTTTGCAAAATAGCCCTTTAGGTTTGATACTTGACGATTTGGACAACCGGTCTCAGGAGCCTGTACGCGATTTTGCGTTTGATGAATGAGCTATCTTGTTGATACAAACGTTATTTCCGAACCGAGCCGAAAACGGCCGGATCCAAAAGTCATTCATTGGCTTGCCGGCATAGATGACGCGCGGATTTATATTAGCGCCCTAACCGTTGGCGAAATGAAGAAAGGAGCCGTCAAACTTTCCTCAGTTAGCGACAGTGTTCTCGTGCAAGACTATCTCGAAAAGATGCGTAATCGCTTTACAGGTCGCATATTGCCTATTACGGAACAAACATTTCTCGTCTGGGGCAGAATGATCGCCGAATTCGAGCTGAAGGGGATAGTCCGTCCGGTTCTGGATTCACTACTGGAAGCTACTGCGGTTGAACACGATCTGATCCTGGTTACGCGCAACGTTCGAAACTTCAAGGAATCTTCGGTAACGATTTTGAATCCTTGGGAGGATTGAAATCAACAGGAGAAAATTATATGCAAACAAATTTAGAGCAAATTATCGAGGGAGTGAAAACTTTACCGTTTGATGATCTAAACCGGTTGAGTGAAGTGATTGAGGAAGAGAGGCGGCATAAACGAATTAACGAAGCAAAGCAGATAAAACTTCAGGAAGAGATCGCTAAATTTAAAGAGTCTGAAAAATGGCTGGATGAGAATCGTGAAAAATATATGAATCAATGGGTCTGTCTGGAGGGCGATAAGTTGATCGCACACGGCAACGATGCTTTGGCGGTTGACCGACAGGCGAGAGATGCGGGCATAGAAGCTCCGTTTCTGGAGCATATCGTTGACGAAAAATATCCGTTCGGAGGCTGGTAATGGCGGAAAATATCAGCTATGACATGGTTTATGAATATGACACGCTTAAATCGGGCATCACGATTATTGCGTCATTGACTTACGGTAGCGCATGAAATTGAATTGTTAGCCCGTTTATGTTCTTTGCTATTTCAATACGTTGAACAATGACTCAAACGGATCTTCGGGCTGTGCCCGTCTATTTGCGGAAAAGCTATGCTTTTCCGTAGTTCATATAGGAGAATCGCGGCTGTGCCGCCGCTCTTCAAGTGCAACTGAAACGGCGGCATAGCCGCAGGATAATTTCCAGAGCAATCGGAAAAGCATAGCTTTTCCGCAAATAGAGCGGCGAAGCCGCGATTGCCGGATTGAAATATAGAACAGCATAGGCTTACCGAATGGTGGCTAAAGCCGGGAGCGGGAAGGACGTTAAAACGCCCTCTTAAATCTTTCTCGAAGCTGACCACGCCGTAAACGACGTGGCTATGTGTCGCGAAACGCGGGAAGCCTCGTGATCGAGGCTGAGAAGATTCAAAGCAAACGATGATGCATTAGAACAGAATATCTATGAAATCCCTTAAATTTACTTACCTGTTGACGTTGATTTTGGCGTTAACGATTTGTGTAGATGCTCAAAGCAAAAACATGGCAACTTTGGGCGGTGTCGTTACGGATAGTTTTGGGGCAGTTATACCTGATACTCTCGTGACAGCCCAAAATAAAAAAGGAAAAAAGTACGGTGCTAAGACCGGAGATGATGGGGAATATAAATTTCCATTGCCTAAGGGTGTTTACACGCTCGAATTTACACGCCCTCCGTTTAAAGCACTTACCATTAAGAAATATCAGATTACAGATAAAGGTAAAATGCGGCTTGATGTTAGTTTGATTTGTGGGAATTGTGAGCTTATTGAAGACATCTCCTGGTTAGGACAATCATTGTAGAAACAGAATCTTATGGCATTACAACTACGTAAAAAAACACACGAATCGATTGTTTATATCGACAAGGACTCGGCGCCGCGGATCATGCCGTTTGGCGAGGATTTTATTTTGAATGATCTGCCGATTGGGACGCGGGTGATTTATCCGAATCCGCCGATTAAGGGGCTGCCGAACCGTGAGGCGGCAATTCGGTATGCGCTGAATCATCCGATTGACGCGAAGCCTTTGTACGCGCAGCTTGAGCCGGGGATTCGGGTGACGATTGCGATGGACGATATTTCGCTGCCGCTGCCGCCGATGGCGACGCCGGACATGCGGCAGACGATGCTTGAGATAGTGCTCGATCTGTGTGCGGCGAACGGCGTTGACGATATTCATCTGATCGTCGCCAATTCACTGCACCGCAAGATGACGGCCTGGGAAATGAAGCGGATGGTCGGTACTACGATCTTTGACGAATATTATCCCGACCGCTTTTACAACCACGACGCCGAGGACGACGACAATCTGATCACGCTCGGCCACACGCGGCATAATGAGCCGCTGCGGGTGAACAAACGGGCCATCGAGAGCGATATTCTTATTTATTTGAATATCAACCTCGTGCCGATGGACGGCGGGCATAAATCGGTGGCGGTCGGGCTGTGTGATTACGAATCTTTGCGTGCTCACCACGAGCCGCAGACGATCCGCGACTCGCATTCGTACATGGACCCGCCGGCTTCGGAGTTGAATCACAAGGTTATCCGGCTGGGGAAATTGGTCGATGAGAATTGCAATGTTTTTCACGTCGAAACTGCCCTGAACAATAAAATGTTTCCCGACGGTTACGACATTCTGACCCGCAACGAGGACGAATTTTCGTTCATGGACCGGATGAAATGGGAAGCGATGAAGCGGACGTTTTCGAATCTGCCTAGAGCTGCTAGAAGGAAGATGCTGCACGCTATACCGGCGCAGTATGAATTGATCGGATGTTTTGCGGGCGAAACCGAAAAGGTTCACGAAAAAATTCTCGAATTGAATTACCGCCAATACGAAATTCCGGTCAAAGGCCAGTGCGACATAATGATCACCGGCATTCCGGATATTTCGCCTTACAACGTCTATTCGGCCCTAAATCCGCTGCTGGTGCAGGTGATGGCGCTCGGCTATCACTTCAATATGTACCGCAACAAACCGCTTTTGAGAAAAGGCGGCGTGATGATCATCACGCATCCGTGCTTCGACGAATTCGACCATAATTTTCACCCGTCTTATATCGAATTTTTTCATCGTTTGTTGCCCGAATCGCGTGACGCATTTTTTCTACGCGAAAAATACGAGCGCGAATTTGCAACCAATCCGGCATATATAGAGATGTATCGTCGCGGCAACGCTTATCTCGGCGCACATCCATTCTTCATGTGGTACTGGGGCGAAAACGGCCGCCAGCACGTCGGCAAAGTAATAGTCGCCGGAGCAGAAAACGCCCACGTCCCGGAAATGCTCGGCTGGGAACGGGCCGACAATTTAACAGAAGCAATCGCTATGGGAAGATCGTACATGGGAAGAAATGCCGAGATTACAATGCTGCACCAGCCGATAATTGGGTTGTGCAATGTGACGGATTAAGTTTGAGGTCACAGATTGTGACCTCATGAATAATGACGACAATGAATACGCAAAATACGAATTTAGCCGTGATCGAGCAAATCGAAGACAAAATCTTTCTGATTCGTGGCGAACGTGTGATGTTAGACAGCGATCTGGCTGAATTGTATCAGGTTGAAACGAGAGCATTAAAACAAGCCGTTAGGCGCAACAGGTATCGTTTTCCAGATGATTTTTTGTTTGAATTGTCTCTTGAAGAGACTCGTCATGTCGATTCTCTAAGATCACAATTTGTGACCTTAGAGAATTCCAAACGGGGAAAATACAGTAAATATGGTTCATTCGCTTTTACTGAACATGGAGCCGTAATGCTGGCGAGTGTATTGAATAGTACGACGGCAGTCGAAGCAAGCATTGTCGTTGTCAGGGCATTTGTAAAAATGCGGTCGATTTTGGCATTGCATCAGGATTTAGCGGATCGAATCGACGAACTGGAAAAGGTTACGGATCACCACGGCCAGAAATTCGGAGTCGTTTCGCAATTATTGAGTGAGATAATGCGTGATCCGAAATATCTGAAACGAAAGATCGGGTTTGTCGAGGAAACCAGTGGAAAAGTGAAAAAATGAATCAGGAATTGCAGATTGGAAAATACGAGTTTTATCCATATCCGGGTGAAGATTTCAAGGATGCTCCGTCATTGGAAGAGTTGCTTGAATTCCTAAAATCGCCAGCTAAAGCTAAGAGCGAGAAGGACGATAAAACGCCCTCTCAATTTTCTGGCCGAAGCCAACCACGTCGTAAACGACGTAGCTATGTGCCGCGAAACGCGGGAAGCCTCGTAAATGCCAATCTATTTATCCATTCAAACGGTATATGCGGAAATGATCAGACTAGAAATAGAGATAAAATATGTCAATAAGATGTGTGATCCAATTTTTGTTTATTTTTTTCGTCGTAACAGGTAGCCAAATTGGCGGCCAAACTCTGAAACTGCCCTACAAGGATGTCGGAGCATGTCCTTTCGAGTGTTGCACATATCGAGAATGGGTAGCTAAGAAGCCCGCTGTATTGCTAAAGCAGACGAGCGACAAATCAACTAAAGTTTTCACCGTCGTAAAAGGCGAAAGAGTTATCGCTTTAACCGGAATGGTATTGACGACTAAAGCCGGCGTAGGAAAAGCCCTCCGAAATACATTTCTTGAGTATAATGATGAAAAGAACAATACAACGTACCAAGTAAAGATTCGTAAGGGCGAGACATTTTCAATTCTCACATACCACGGGGAGGATGCATATTCGGTATGGCATAAAGGGCGACTGCTTTCTGCCCGTTTTGAGAGCAATATCGATCTCTTTAAAGTAAGCCTTCCCAAATCCGTTTGGTGGGTAAAAATCGAGAACCGCAAAGGTCAAATTGGTTGGACTAAAGCGGCCGAGAATTTTGACAATTTAGACTCTTGTAGTTAAGACATTTTGTTTCAAATATTGAATATTCTGTTAAATGAAATTATCACCAACTGAAATATTTAAGGGTAAGAAGATTTTCTTTATCGGCGGGACGGGCTTTGTGGGGAAGGTTACGTTGTCGATGCTGCTGCATAATTTTCCGGATATCGGGAAGGTTTATGCGACCGTGCGGGCGCGGGATGCGGTGGAGTCGAAAACTAGGTTTTGGACGACGATTGTCACATCGCCGACGTTTGATCCGCTGCGGGAGAAATACGGCGATAAATTTGAAGACTTTATTCGCGAGAAGGTCGTGCCGGTCAATGGCGATGTCGGGAACGAATATCTCGGGCTGGACGAGAAGGACGCCAGAAAGATAATGCGGGATACCGACATTATTATAAACGGTGCTGGGAACGTGACGTTTAATCCGCCGCTGGAGAGTGCGCTGCGGACAAATGTCGTTGGTTCAAACAATATTTTGAAGATGGCGCGGATGATGAAAAAACCGCGACTGGTGCATGTTTCTACTTGTTTTGTGGCTGGAAAACGTTCGGGGCCGATTTGGGAAAACGAGCCGGTCGTCGGGTATTTTCCCAGAAAGAATGAGCTTATTGGGACGAAATTCGATGTCAATCAGGAGATTGCAGACTGCGCGCGATTGAGCGAGCAGGCGCGGCAGGAATCGGACGACGCGGTGCAGATCGCGAAATTTCGGGAGGCGGCGCGCAACCGGTTTATCGAGGAAGGCCGTGATCCGGATGACGAAGGCGAATTGAAATCGGCGATATTTCGCGAACGGAAAATGTGGATACGCGAACGCACCACCGAACTCGGTGCGGAGCGTGCGGAATATTGGGGCTGGACGAATATTTACACCTATTCGAAATCCTTGGCAGAGCAGATAATCGCCCAGCAGGACGATGTAGTGAAGATTCTATTGCGGCCGTCGATTGTCGAATCGGCGAATGCATATCCTTTTCCCGGATGGAACGAAGGTTTTACCACGACCGCACCACTGATATTGATCGCTCTGCGCGGGCAGCCGATAATTCCGGTCAATGAAAAGCTCGTGCTCGACGTTATTCCGGTCGATATGGTCGCCGGTGCGATACTCGCGGCGGCGATGAATGTTTTGGTCGATGATAAGCCGCCGCTTGTGTTCCAGGCGTGTTCGGGCGATTCGAATCCGAGCGATATGAAACGGATCGTCGGGCTGGTCGGGCTGTATAAACGAGAGCATTTTAAGGAAAAAGAGACGGGCAATAAGCTCGTAAACCGTGTTGCCGGAATGATCGAGGCACGGCCGGTGAGCCAAAAAACCTATGAGATGGTTTCGACGCCGATGCTGAATAGACTGGCGAAATCGGCGAACAACTTTTTGGATAAGGCGAAACCGAATTGGGCAGGCGGCAGGCTGAGCAACATCGTTACAGATTTAAAGAAATCGGTCGACAGCTTCGAGCGAACCACGGCTGAAACCATGAACGCGTTTGAGATGTTCAAGCCGTTCATGATCGACAACGAATATCTTTACCGGGCCGATAATCTGCGGGCGTTGATGTCGGTCGTGAAGGAAAAGGAGAAGAATCTGCTTCCGTGGTACCCCGAAAAACTGGACTGGTACGATTACTGGCTGAAAGTGCATTTCCCGGGAATGCGGAAATGGGTTTTGCCCCAGCTCGAAGAGGATCTGAAGATTCAGGAACGCCGCTATCATACATATAAAGACCTGCTCGATCTGTTCGATACATCGACCAAACGCTTTTCTACACGCATTGCGATGCGGATCGAGCGGAACGGGCGAAAGGAACAATATACATTTGATGATGCACGGGAATTAACGCTGCGGGCGGCGGGATTTTTGGCCGATAAAGGAATCAAGCATAACGACCGGGTTATTTTGTTCTCGCACAATATGCCGGAATGGGGATTGACGTATTTTGGGATTTTGAAGGCTGGGGCAACCGCGATTCCGATCGATCCGGCAAGCTCGATTGAGGAAATAATCAATTTTGTGCGGGCGGGCGAGGCGTCGGCAATCGTTATTAGTCCGAAATTGGCAGCGGAAAATCCAGAGCTTGCGGTGAAGTTGGCGGAGGCTTGGAGCATGGACACCCCTGTCCGCAATGAGGGGAGCTTCGACCCGAACGAGCCTTTAGTCGCAAGGGATGATTTGCGGGGAGAGGTAGCTTCGCCGGAGGAACCGGCGATTGCGGACGAGGGCGTCCGCGCTCCTTCGCGTGTTCCAGTTTGGACGTTTGAGGAAGTTTTTGAGATGCAGGATGAGGCGGAAGAGGCCCGGCGTCAGGCATCGCTGCCGGAGAAGATTCTGTCGAATTCGGTAGCATCGCTGATCTTTACGTCGGGCACGACCGGAACGCCGAAAGCGGTGATGCTGTCGCACAAGAATTTCACGAACATGATCTCGATGCTCAGTTCCGTGCTCGATATGAACATCACGGACGGCGTTTTGTCGGTGCTGCCGATGCATCATACGTTTGAATTTTCGGCGGGATTTTTGACCCCGTTTTCGAATGGGACGCAGATCACTTATCTTGATGAATTGTCCGGCGAAGAGCTGACGCGGGCAATGACGAGCGGGCACATTACTGGCATGGTCGGTGTTCCGGCTTTGTGGGAAATGCTGCACCGGCGTATCAAAACACGGCTTCGAGAGCGTGGTGATTGGGTAGCCGATCTGGCTGATAACGTGATCGAATTCAATGCCTGGATTCGCGATAACACACCGTTTAATTTCGGGCCGATCATCTTTTTCCCGATTCATGAAGGCATGGGCGGGAAAATGCGTTACCTGATTTCGGGCGGTTCTGCATTGTCTGAGAAGGTGCAGAAAGATTTGCACGGACTTGGGTTTACGGTGTTGGAAGGATACGGATTGACCGAATCCTCGCCGGTTTTGACCGTCGCGCGGCCGGGCAACAAACTACTTCGCGGAAGCGTCGGCAAGCCGCTGCCCGGAATCGAGGTACGGATCGAAAGCCCGGATGAGAATGGCGTCGGCGAGGTTTTTGCACGCGGGCAGAATGTGATGCTCGGCTATTACAACAACGAGGAAGCGACGGAATCTGTGCTTCAGGACAGATGGCTGAAAACCGGTGATCTCGGCAAATTGGATGACGACGGAAATCTGTTTATCGTCGGGCGTTCGAAGGACGTGATAATCGATTCGAACGGCAAGAATATTTACCCGGACGAGGTCGAGGATGCCTACGGTAAATCTGGTTTTATCAAAGAGTTGAGCGTTGTCGGTTTACCCGATGACGACGGCGGCGAAAAGATCGCGTCACTGGTTGTGCCGGATTATGAATTTGATATTGCGTTGGCCCGTGCCGAGGTAAATAAACGAGTGGAAAACCACTTCCGCGAAGTTTCGGCATCATTGCCATTCTTTAAACGCGTGAAAATTCTACATATTACACCGTTCGAATTACCGCGAACCGCGACGAGAAAGGTAAAACGGCCGGAAGTGGTTGAGATGCTTCAGACACTCGAAACACGTTCGAAAAACAAGACGAAAGCCGTCGCCGAATCGAAAGGCGATGACAATGTCGTATGGATGCGAAAAGTCGTGGCGAGTGTTTCAAACCGCCCGCTGTCCGATATTTCGATGGAAGATAAGCTGGCCGATCTGGGCTTCGATTCGCTTATGTTCGTCGAACTCCAGGCGGCGGTCGAGGACGCGGGCGGGCGGATATTATCGCCGGATACTTTAAATGAAGTCCAAACTGTCCGCGAATTGTTTACCGCCGTTCAGCGTGTCGATAAATCCAAAAATATGGTCGACGAACCGAAGGTCGAAGAGAAAAAGGACGACGAGGAAATTTATATACCGTCAATCGTTCGCCGTTTGGGAAATTCGTTTGTCGATTTTGCACAGGAAACGCTTTACAGCAACGTATTGGATACAAAAATCGAAGGCGAATCTAATGTGCCGCAGCATGTGAATTTCATCGTCGCGCCGAATCACGCTTCGCATATCGATACCGGCCTGGTCAAAAAAGCCCTCGGCCCGGGAGTGGCAGAACAGACAGTGGCGGTCGCGGCGGCGGATTATTGGTTCGACACGAAATATAAACGGGCGTATATGAATAATTTCACGACGCTCGTCCCTATAGAGCGGACAGGAAGCCTGCGTCAATCGCTGCGTCACGTCACAAAGATATTGAACGAAGGCTACAACGCCCTTATATTCCCGGAAGGCACACGTTCAACAACCGGTGAGATCTCCGAATTCAAACCGATCATTGGCTATCTTGCACTCAATCAAAAGATCGGAATTCTGCCTATCTACATTTGGGGAACTTTTGATGCATTTCCGAAAGGAATGACGATTCCCGCTAAAGATAGTTTAGGTGCCAAGATCGGGGCTAAAGTCGGAAAGTTTTTGGAATACGATGAACTCGTCAGCATGACTGAAGGTGTTCCTAATACCGAAGCGTACAGGTTAATTGCCGCCCGCGTGCAGCACGAGATCGAGAATATGCGAGACGGGAAACGGGATAAATTTGACGTTGCGGCAATTAGAAAAACGTGGAAGGCTGAACGGCGAAAGACACGAAAACAGGAACCGGTGATTGATGAATAAGAAGTTTTGACTCAACCTTAAAACCTGTGCATAATTATGTACAGGTGTAACTTATGAGAACAATAACAGCAACATCGGCAAGAGCAAAATTTTTCGGACTTATTGACGAAGCGGCAGAGGCTCACGAGCCTATCCTAATCACGGCAAAGCGTAATAATGCCGTGCTGATTAGTGAAGAAGATTGGCGGTCCATACAGGAGACGCTATACTTTTCGTCGATCTCCGGGATGACTCAATCGATTCTCGATGCTTCAAACACACCTGACGATGAGTGGGTGTCGCATGAAGAAATACTAAAGATTCTAGACGCCGAGGACTAAAAATTGACCTGGACGCTAAGATATTCAAAACGGGCCGCAAAAGATGCAGAGCTATTGCGGCGTGGCGGTTATGGAATTCGGATAAAAAGGCTGCTCGATATTTTGGAAACGAACCCGTTCCAAAATCCTCCGCCCTATGAAAAGCTAACAGGAGAAACCCCCGAACGCTTTTCTCGCCGCATCAACGCTCAGCACCGTTTGGTTTATGAAGTTTTGAAGGAACGTAAAATCGTGAGCATTCTGCGGATGTGGACTCATTACGAATAGAACATGGCGAAAACGAAAGCTTTGGTAAAAAACGAAAAAAAGATACTAATCACCGGCGGAACCGGATTTCTCGGCACGCATATCGTCCGGCAATTTTTAGAGAATGGTGAAAAGCATTTGCGTGTCATGGCGTCGAGCGTGCCGGAATGGATGAAGGATGCGGGTGTAAAGGCGGTTGAAGGTTCGGTGACGAATCCTGAGCACGTAGCGAAGGCAGTGAAGAACTGCTCGGCAATATTCCATCTTGCGGGAAAGGTTTCGCGTGATAACGAAGATGCGGCCGCGATGAATA
>JANMSP010000407.1:0-3501 GCA_031389475.1 Pyrinomonadaceae bacterium | reverse complement strand
ATATCGATGCAGACGACATGCGGCACCTGACCGCGAAGATCGAACGCCAGATGAGCCTGCGTAACAATGGATTTGACACCCGCATCTTCGATGATCGAATTGATCCGGTCCGATGGATATGCCGGATCGATCGGGACGTATGCCGCACCGGATTTCATAATGCCTAAAAGGCCAATCATCATATCCAGCGAACGGTCGACACAGATGCCGACAAGCGAGTTTTGCCCGGCACCCGAGTGCCGCAAATAACCCGCAAGCTGATTCGCCTTGGTGTCCAGTTCGCGGTAAGTCAGCCTGTCTCCCTCACATTCTACCGCGACAATATTTGGAGTTCGTTCTGTCTGCTCTTCGAACAGGTGGTGAACGCAGCGGTCGAGCGAATAGTCGCGGCCCGTCGCATTCATATCGACCAGTTGCCGATTCAGCGAGAGGCTGTCGAGCATAGGCAGCCGGGAAACGGAATCTGATGGGTTGGCGACCGCCGATTCCAGCAGCGTCTGAAAATGCTTCAGCCACCACCTGATACTTGCCGCATCGAAAAGGTCGGTGTTGTATTCACAGTCGATGACAACTCCCTGATCGGTTTCGAGCATGTTGAAATAGATATCGAATGTCGCAAAAGCCTTGCGGTTCATGGCTATCTCAACCGGAAGTCCACCCATTTTGAGGCCATTAAAGCCGGACCGGTCGACATTGAACATTGCCGAAAGAAGCGGCGAACGGCTCGGGTCGCGGGGTAAACCCAGCCGCTGCACCAATAAACCGTAAGTGTAGTTTTGATGGTCGTAAGCGTCGAGAACCGTTGTTTTCACGCGTTTAAGATAATCGGCGAAGGCCTCATCGCCTTTTACTTCGCTTCTCACCGGCAACAGGTTCGCACAGTGCCCGACCAGGCGATCTTCACCGATCATCGACTGTCCGGCCGCCGGCACCGCGACGACGATGTCGCTTTGTCCCGACAGGCGATTCAGTAAAATATTGTATCCGGCCAAAAGCGTCGCAAACAGAGTAGCTCCGTTTGCCGCTCCCAGCTTTTTCAGGTTTTTGTGAAGCGACTCATCGAGCACAAGGCTTTCTACCGCGGCGCTGAAAGTCTTGTTTGACGGTCGAGGATGATCGTACGGCAGATCGAGATTTACGGGCGGAGTAGAATATTGCTCGAGCCAATATTTTTCGGCAACCATTCCCTCCGGGCCGAACATTTTCTCGGTTTCCCAAGCGACGAAATCACTGAAGCTGGCTGCTTTCGGCAGATCAGCCGAAGCGCCATTAACTTCGGCGGCGTATATCTCGCACAACTCGGACAACAGCACCCAGAATGACCAACCGTCGCAAATAATGTGATGCGCGACAAAAACGAGAACGTGCGTGTCGGCTTGCAGCTTGACAACCTGGAGGCGCGCCAGCGGCCCGTTAATCAGATCAAAGACCTCGCTTGCCTCTTGAGCCAGCATTCGATTTAGTTCGCTGCTCCTTTCCGGTTCGTCCAAAGAAGAAAGATCCGTGACCGGCAGTTCAATGGTTCCGGCGGGCGCAATCATCTGGAATTCCCCGGATGAAGGGAAAGTGGTTCGTAAGGCCTCATGCCGATCAGCCAGTTTATTGATTGAACGCCGCAAAGCGTCCATATCCAGCTCACCGGTGATCGTTGCCAAAACCGAATCGTTGTAAGCCCTTGCCGCATCCTCTCCCAGCTGCGAAGCGTGCCATATCTCTTTTTGCGCCTCGGTAAGCGGAACTTGCTTGATGGAAGCAGCAGTAGTAATTTCCAGCTCCACATTGGCCGAAAGATCGACCGGCCCGGCAAAGAAGCCATAATTTTGCATCTCCGTCACGCTTTTCTCAAATGCGCGTGCAACGAAGTCAAGATCTTCATCGGTGTGTGCCGTTGTCAGGAAACACGGGAAATTCTCAAGAATATGCACGCCTTTTTCGCGCAGCAGGAAATAGAAAAGACTTGCAAATCGTTCCTCGATAGGGAAATGCAGGTAGAAGATCGACGCAAAATTCTCAATATGCGTCGGCACATAATTCTTCGCGAAACATTGGTTGATCCGGGCTACAAGCCCAGCCGTTTTCTCGGCAAGCTGTTGCTGTAATTGAGGCCCTTGCTGCTTGAGATGCGTCAGCGAAGCATGAGCCGCGGCGAGAGCGAGTGGATGCCGGAAGAACGTTCCCGCATAAAAAGTAACGCCAGCTTCCGGCACCGATCCGTCACCAAAGTTCCATCCGCCGCCGTCAAGCGTATCCATGAATTTCGCCTTGCCGGAAATGATACCGATAGGCATTCCGCCGCCCACGACTTTTCCATAAGTGACCAGATCGGCCCGGATACCAAATATGGCCTGTGCCCCGCCTGGATGGCTTCGGAAACCGGTCACCACTTCATCAAAGATCAACGCGGTTCCGGATTCGTCCGTTATCGTCCTGATTTCTTGCAGGAATTCGACGGGTTGAAGGCCGGGATGACGGCTCTGGACAGGTTCAACCAAAACGGCCGCAAGTTGATGTGCATTCTCGCGGATGACCTGGAGGGCTTCCGGCGAAGCGTAGTCAAGAACAAGAATATTTTCGACGCTCTCCTCAGGAATTCCCGGTGCGGCCGGAGACGTGCGAAGGAAGCCGTCGGCGTTGTTCGGCCTGACCAAAACCTCATCAAAGCCGCCGTGGTAGCTGCCGGCAAACATTACGACAAGTTTTCGTCCCGTGACGGTTCTGGCTAGCCTGAGCGCGCCCTGTACCGCCTCGGAACCCGTATTGCAGAATGTCGCCCGGTCATTGCCGGTGAGTTCGCAAACGAGAGTCGCCACCTCGCCCGCCAAATGGCTCATCGGGCCGATCTCATATCCGTTTCTAAGCTGTTCCTCGACCGCCTCGGTTACGAAAGCCGGAGTGTGGCCGAAGAGCGTCACGCCGAATCCGTTTAGCATGTCGATGTATTCGTTGCCATCTACATCCCACAGCCTCGAGCCGGAAGACTTGCCTGCAACGATCGGATAAATTAGCTCTTTCCATTGGGACCGGAAGCCCGAGGCTGCCCTGGGATCTGCGAAAACCGATCTGTACCTTTGAGTTAGCTTCTTCGATTCGCGGGTGCGCGCCGTGTATCTAGCAACAATCTCATCAAGCGACTGCTGCTGGCGCTCGGTAAATTTGCCGCCTTTTCCTTTCTCCAGCGGCCGAAATGGAGTGTAGGGCTTTTCCGGTTTCGTCGTGTCGGAAGAAGCTGCCGGCTCGGGGGCCTTTATCAAGAGCTTATTCGATGCGGGCTCGGCGCTCGTTGCGATCGCGCCAACAGCGGAGACATTATTATTTACATCTGCTTCCCGCATATCGCCACGAAGCGCGGCCAGCTGCTGCATTGCAAGCTGCGACATCGCATCGAGCTGCTGCTGAATTACACGCTCGACCGATGTTAATTGATCTGTTCGGCCGTTGCCCGTTACAGCCACTTCGGCGGTACGAACGGCAATTGCCGCCGACTCGGCCGCGACCGGAACG
>JANMSP010000382.1:0-4914 GCA_031389475.1 Pyrinomonadaceae bacterium | reverse complement strand
CGCGAAGGTCGCCAAGGAAGATGAGGAAGACTAATCAAGCCTGGGATATCTACCGGCTCCCGCAATTTCAATCGAAAGATCAAAGCACAGGATTTTTAAGAGTCTCAGCCAACGCCCGCAATCGAGCTGCGTCCACTGCGTTCGTCGTTACGCCGGAGGTTTTCTCTAGTGACGACGCAAGGCTTTTGAGTTTTCGGAGTTCGCTTTTTGAACCTTCCGCGCTCAGAATCCTTTGCCGGAGAGTTGCGATTTCAGCGGCAGGCAGCGCTTGCGAACGTTCGAGTTGATCAATGTAAGCCTTCGCTATCACCAATTTCCGGGGCCACTCTGTTTTTTCCTGGGTCTGTACATTTAATTGAGATACCCGAACCGCTTTTGCCGCGTCGATCTCATTTTGCGTAATATTCTTCGTCGGCGTCAGCTCGAAGATATCGAGGCCGCGTGCGATTTCGGAGGAATAAATGCGGCCGTTGTACCAATATGCCGACCACGAGCCGCCCATTATGAGCATCTTCGAGTCGATCGGTCCGCGATCAAAGTAGCCGACTTCGACCGGAGCAGCAGGATCGGTAAAGTCCATTATCGAAATGCCGCCCTGATACCAGGCCTGAACCTTAAGATCGCGGCCGGGAACCGGAATGAGTGAACCATTGTGAGCGACACAGTTCTCGCTTTCGCTTTGCGCAGCCGGAAGTTTATAGTAACTGGCGAAATTCAGCTTGCTGCCGGTCAGGTTGAAGATCGCATTCGCGCCCCATTTGTTCGGATCGTTCTCGCGACAACGAGCACCCATTCCGCCGCCCCATTCGTCGGTGAACACGACCTTTTTGCCGTCATTCGAGAAGGAAGCCGAGTGCCAGTAGGCAAAGTTCGGATCATTTACAGTCTCAATGCGCTTCGGATTCGCGGGATCTTTAATATCGAGCAAAATCCCATTGCCCGAGCAGGCTCCGGCGGCGAGGCCGATCTCCGGGTAAACGGTGATGTCGTGGCACTGATTGGTCTCGACGGGTCGTCCCTTATTTTCGTGTGAACCGCCGTCGGTGAGTGCATTTATTGCTCCCGTCTTCGGGTCGCCGAAGATTCGCGGGCTCGAAACGATCTTTGCGTCCTTTGGAGACGCAACCGGGACCTTTATCACATCTATGCTGAAAAGGGCGGTATTCGGGTTTTTGTCCGGTGGGCCGCCTGAACATCCGGCGAGTTCCGCATCCTGCCGAACGAACGAAGTTCCCGAAACATAGATATAAACGTTGGCATTATCCTTAGGGTCAGTAACCAAAGTATGTGTGTGCGAGCCGCGGCAGGTCTGCACCGCACTGACTTGCTTAGGATTCCGAATGTCCGATATATCGAAGATCCGGACTCCGCGAAACCGATCTTTTTCAGTCGCGGGAAGGCCTGGCTGAGTTTGCGGCGCAAATCCCTGTTCACCACAATCGAGCCTTCCGTTCGGCATCTCGACCGACATGAACATTAGATTCCCATGTACGGTAACGTCACCCTGTCCGCCCGGACACAACATCGATGTCACGAGTTTTGCTTTTGCCGGATCGGCAATGTCGTAGATGTTAATACCGTAAAAATTGCCGAGAAACAGATGATTTCCCTTAAACGCGAGGTCGGAGTTGGCGAGAGCCAAACCCGCGATCGGCATCTTCATCGCCTCCGGGATCGGAGCACCCTTTGGAACGCCCATCGCACCGAGTGCTTTATCTACCATTGGGCCGTTCGGATCGGTTCCGAGGTCAAAAGCAGCAGGCTTCTTGAGCAGCATAAGGTGTTTGATGCCCACAGATGCTTCTCCAGCATCATACATTCCGGCCGACAATCTTGATCGCGGATCGTTTGCACTCGAACCGGTCATCCCCGCCGGCAACGGCGGCGCCATTTCGAGGCCGAAAGGATTTTGAGCCGGTTTGGCCTCAGCCGGTGTTGGCGTTGCAGTTTGTGCGAATGTGTCCGTTTGCAGGAACAAGCACAAAGAAAAAGCAACAGTAAATAATCGGAAAGCTACAATTTGAATTCGGTTCATAATTTTTCCTATTCGGTATTTTCGCCCAACATTTTTCGCATAATATCGATCTCGGCCCGCTGGCCGCTGTCGACATCGGATGCGAAGTTGAACAACTCGGCATCTTGCCCCGCTCCCGCGGTATCAAACAGATCTTTTACCATCACGAGCGCACCTTCATGATGCTGGATCATTCCCGCTAAAAACAGTTTGTCAAAATCGGTTCCCTTAGATTTTCTCAACTCGTCCATCTGCTGCTGGCTGAGCATGCCAGGCATTACCATACTTTGCCCCGGCGAATGCTGTCCGTGCGAATGTGAAGCCGGCATTTCTGCCATCGGCATAGAAACGGGCTGCGCCCTAACTTCGAGCCACCGTTTCATAAATTTCATTTCGTCCGACTGTGACTGGCTGATGCGGGCTCCGAGTAAACGAACGCTTTTGTTCTCCGTACGCTCCCCGATCAACGCCGTCATCTCAACGGCTTGGGCATGATGCATGATCATCCCCTGCATAAACTCGATGTCTTTTGGTGAACGCGGCGGCAGGATGGACCTAGTCGATGGCGGTAGTATTTTGGTTGGCTGGCCCGGCGCTCCAGGCCGCACCACAACCGGTGCTGCATTCGAATCGGACTGCTGCGCGCTGATTGGCAGCGATAAAAAGAAAGTGAGTGCAGCAACGGCAATTAGACCGCTTCGCGACACTGCTACCTTTATCACTGACCGCATTTTAATCATGGTACTCAAAAAAACAGACTGCATCCGGCTAGAAGTGAACAGCCATAGTGCGTTTAAGTGTAATAAATACGGACAGACACCTAAAAGGTTTAATGGTGCTGAAAATATTGGTGCTCCCGAGTGGATTCGAACCACTGGCCTTTCACTTAGGAGGCGAACGCTCTATCCAACTGAGCTACGGGAGCAAATCCGTTTTGGAACTATGAATCGTAACGTATTAAAGATTGTACATCATAACCATCGAATTTCTGACGGCCATTAAGAAAGTTGAGTTCGACGACAAAAAGCAATCCGACGACAATCCCACCTTGGCCTTCTACCAGATCGACAACTGCTTTCGCTGTTCCGCCGGTTGCCAGCAGGTCATCGACGATCAAAACGCGGTGCCCTTCCCCGACCGCGTCCTTATGCATTTCCAGAGTGTCCTGCCCGTATTCGAGGTCGTAAGACACCGAAACACTTTCCGCCGGAAGCTTTTTTGGTTTGCGTACGGGAACGAAGCCGGCATTTAAATGGTATGCGAGCGGTGTGGCGAAGATAAATCCCCGCGATTCAACACCAATGATCGTATCGATCTGCTTTTCACTGCACCTGGATTCAAGCGCGTCGATAGTCTGCTTGAGTCCCGTAGGGTCTTTCAACAGTGTGGTAATATCGTAAAAATTAATGCCCGGTTTCGGAAAATCGGGCACCTCTCGAATTAATTTTCGTAAATTATCCATTCGGTATTTCATTCGGGCAGAAACGCTATCTCTCAATTCTGAACGCCGAAAACGATTTATCCGGGTCGAGAACTATCTCTTCAATCTCATCGACCTTCGAATATAAAGGCCCGGCGGTCATGTCGTGTTTGAATTCCTCGACCTGTTTTTCGCTGCCCTGCACAAAAGCTTCAACACGGCCATCATCAAGATTTTTGACGTAACCTTTAACCTGATGCCGGGCCGCCGAGCGTTGAGCGAAATATCTGAAACCGACGCCCTGGACCAGCCCGCGTATAATTAATTTTCGCGCAACGATCATCAACAAAATCTTAGTTTCCTAATCTCAAATTTGAGATTGAAATCGTCCTATCCTAATGCATCCAGACATTCCATCAGCGGCCGCTGACGGCATGTGTATACCGGCATTCCGCGAAGCGTTAATTTACTGGCCGGTGTCTGCCTTAATTCTTCCGCTAGAGCGAGAAAATCCTTTGGCTCATCGGTTTCGAACGAGATCAGGTATTCCTGCTCACTAAAACCAAAAGCGTGAGTCAAATGTATCTTTATATTCTGGAATTTCTTGCCGACCATGAAGTTTTCTTCGATCAGCGCATCACGTTCATCACCACTAATGTCGTACCAATCCGGATGTTTCGCGCACGGATATACGAAATGATACTTAGTGCTTCCGGCCGTCACACGCAACCGATCCGCCGAATTCGGCAATGCCGGATCGGCCACGAACATCATTTTTTTAGTGACTGAAAGATAATTGTCCACCGTCTCGAGATAGCTGCCGAGGCTGGTGCGGTTTAATTTGGCGGTCATGTCCTGGATCAGATCCATTGACGTTCCGATACGCCAGAACATTAGATCTGCCTTCGAATTGAAACCGACCAGCGAATAGCTGAAAAGCAGGAAGTCGTCGCGGAATTTATCGAAGACCTGCCGAAATTCATTCTTGAAAATATTCTTCGTATCCGGACTGAGTTTGCGCCATTCCGGATTGACCCGGAAAAACATAAAATTTACAAACTGTTTTTCGATATCACGCGGCTGGTAAACTTCTTTTTGATCGACTACAAGACGTAATCCGCCTGCCTCAGTGATTTCCTTTTGAGTATTTACCAGTTCCATTATCGATCTTGATCGCCCGTCGTTTACCTGGAGAGTCTAAATTCCGGGAAGAGATTTCACTTCGCTATTGTGTCAAGTTTTTAAATCAATGTCCAAATCGAAGCTTTGAGATCAACTTTAGCGTTGTTCTTGTCTGAACCGTTAGCGGTAGCGACCGGGGTTTTCAAGACAAGCTTTCTGTAGTTTTTCGCGTCCTTCGCGGCTCTGATTTGCGGCTTTGCGTGAAAAGAAAGAGGTTTCACGCAAAGCCGCGAAGGACGCAAGGCAAAGCCTAAGAATACGAAGCAGTCCTTAGTTGCGAAGCGGCACCACACAATTC
>JANMSP010000379.1:0-3665 GCA_031389475.1 Pyrinomonadaceae bacterium | reverse complement strand
GTCGCGTAGCGACGCTTGAATTTAGCCGTGGTTTTAAACCCACGGAGGGCGGATAAGAGTATTTGTCGCGTCAGCGGCAACTGATTTGCGTGTTTATCAATCGTCACTGACGCGACGAGAAACTTTTTCACGAATTACCGTGGGTTAAAACCCACGGCTAAATTCATAAAAACGCTACGCGATACAAAATAGGAAAGTGGAAATTTTATTATTCTTAATTAGGCTGTTTCTTTTCGGTGTATTTCTCCTTGCTGGAATTACGAAACTTCTCGATCTTCCCGGTTCTGAAAAAGCCGTTAAAGCATTCGGCACGCCTGAAGAGTTCGCGAAGACCTTTGCGATTGCACTGCCGTTTGCGGAGATCGTGTTCGCTGTCTGCTTCTTGTTTACCGGCACGGCTTGGGTTGGAGCTATCGGGGCGTTGATTCTGCTGCTCAGTTTTATCGGCGGGATGATCTGGCAGATCTCGCAAGGCAAAGCTCCCGAATGCCACTGCTTTGGCCAGCTTCACAGCGAGCCGGTCGGGAAGAAAAGCCTGATCCGCAACATTGCGTTCGCACTTCTCGCATTGATCCTGGTCGGACAGGGCAGAAACGGGCAAGGCATGAGCCTGGCTGACACTGACGCCGAAATGCTGCGGACGATTTTTCTGCTACTGATTTTTGTCGTTGCGGTGATAGTGCTTTACTTTGTTAAAAAACTATCCGATCAGCAGAACGAGATCATTAAAAGGCTCGATATAATGGATGTTATCTCCCGCGACGGTGCGACCGTCGAACGGGAAGATGCGGGAAGTCCGAGTGACAGCCTGCCGATCGGCGCCCCGTTTCCCGATTTCAGCATTATGAACGGCGGCGGAAAGATCGTTACTTTCGATAATATTCTTGACCGCGCAAAACCGTCGCTTTTCCTTTTCGTCGGCCCGAACTGCAATCCGTGCGGTGCTTTAATGCCGGAAGTGGTCGAATGGCAAAAAGAAATGAGCGGCCGCCTCAATTTCGTTATCGTCAGCAACGGCACACTCGACGCAAATATTGCAAAATTCGGTGAGGAAACGGCGGCTAGCATACTCTTCGAATCTAAAAGGGAACTCGCCGAAAAGGTCCACGCGAAATGGACGCCGACTGCGATATTCGTTTCAAGTGACGGCTATATCGCCAGCCATCCAGCGACCGGCGACACGGCCATCCGTAATCTAATCGAAAAAATCAGAAACGAAGACCTGACGCGCGAATTCGTTTTTTTCGCCGATAGGAATATCACCGGAAAGGCTCCGTTCATCGGCAAAACAGTCCCGGAATTTTCGCTGGAAGATTTGGACGGGCGGACGTTTACTAATAATGATTTTAAGGGCGAAACAACACTCGCCGTACTCTGGAGTACCGATTGCCCGCACTGCGTCCGCATGATGTCGGAGATTCAGGAATGGGAGAAATCCAGATCAGCCGATGACCCGAAGATGGTAATTTTTTCTGAAGGCGATAAGGATTTTCATAAAGAACTCGGCCTGGAGTTGCCGGTTTTACTTGAGAAAGGCAATAATACCGCGATCGAATTAGGAATGTTCGGAACACCTTCCGCCGTATTGATTGATGAGGAAGGACGAATTGTCACTGAAACGGCAATTGGAGCCGGAAATATTTGGGCACTGATAGGTAAATATGAGTAGCAGAAATCAATTATCTTGACTTCAAGTAAGAAGATAGTAAAAGCTGTTTTATGAAAAAAATAGACCCTCGATCAGTCCTACAACTTGCTTTATTATTTTTCGTTCTTTTCCTTGTCATAACACCGGTAAGTTTTGCTCAAGATTGCAAAACGGTGGCTGCAAACAAGCCTGCAACTTTGTTTAGAGGTAGGGATGATATTATTTCCCCTTCCGGCAAAATGAGTTCACTTGAAATGGCTAAGATGAAACTTCATCTTGCCAAAGCAGAAGGCTGGACAAAAAAAATACTCACCAATTTTACCGGTGCCAAATTGCTGTACAGCAACGATTTTTATCCGGATTATCAGAACAGCGGCCCGATAACCGAAAATTTTTATAAAGCGGCCGGCATTAAAAGTTCTTATAGCTCCAAGATGAGATTCTATGCTTATTACTGTTATGACAATAGCAACACAGTTCATACAGAAGGAGAAAGCGGCTCGTTCGTGTCGGTAATTTTTAACAATGTATTTATTTCCGGGCTTATCAAAGATGCCGGCGTACATGCCATTAACGGAAAGCCGGCGTTCAAGACCTTCCAAAAAAAACGAAGCGACGGCAGAATCGATTTTTATGAACAGAGGGTTCAGGATAATGCAACCGCCAAAATGTACACCGCACATGACTACATCATTTTGAGAAACAGTGATATCCCGGTATTTATTCCAATTACACGCCGGGAATACCTCGAACAAATGCTTAAGGATGCAGCAGCTTCCGGCACATCCGATGCAAATTCCATGACTCAAGCCTACACACGGAACGTAAAGCAATTTGAGGCAGAAATGAAGGCTTACAAAAACGACAGGCTCCATACGCCGGAACAAGAAGCAAAACGTAGAAAATGGTTTGAAGAAGACCAGGAAAAACTTAAAAAAATAATCAGCAAAACCAGCCCGGACACGGAGGCTGCCAAAGAAACAATTAAACAGTACTTAAAGAAGCCGGCCGAATGGCTGAATAGGGGATTTGAAGATTTTTACTCTTCTTCAACATATACCGCGAAGGGAATTACGCAATCTGTAGAACGCATGGATAAATCTTCGTCGAACGGAGAAGAGGAAACCCTCGGGGAGATTGTTTTCCTCAACCCTGCTTATTACGACAACAAACTCGGTGCTGATGTACCGCAGTTGATAATGGTACATTTACCAAACGGAACGTATGGTCACATGCTAAAAGTTGCCGCCCTTGTCAAACAACCCGGAGCACTGGCACCTTTAGAAGCTCTCTTAAATCCCGTCAAGCCTTAATTTTTATCAGAAATTTGTAATTATATGACCCCGATCGATTGGAAGGTAACGGCTTATGACGGCGAAGCGCGGACAGGAGTTTTACGGACGAGGCGTTCAGTAATCGAGACGCCTGTTTTTATGCCTGTCGGGACGCAGGGAGCCTTGAAAGGAGTCAGGTTCGAGTGGCTCGAAAATGAGCTCGACGCCCGGATCATTCTCGGCAACACCTATCATCTTTTTTTGCGGCCTGGAATCGAAATAATACGTAAACTTGGTGGCCTACATAAATTTTCTACCTGGAACCGTTCGTATCTAACCGATTCCGGTGGCTTTCAGGTATTTTCACTTACCGATCTTAGAAAATTAACTGAGGAAGGCGTTGAATTCCGTTCGCATATCGATGGCAGCAAGCATTTCCTTTCGCCGGAAGTTTCGATGGAAATGCAGGCGGCACTTGGTTCGGAGATCGTGATGGCCTTCGACGAATGCCCGCCGGGCAATGCTGGTATCGATAAGACGAGAGAAAGCCTGGAATTGACGATTAGGTGGGCGAAGCGTTCGAAGGAGCGGTTTGATCAGTTGCAGATGGAGAGTGCGGGGAGCGGGAGCGGCTTTTCCGGGTCAGTACCGGGAGCGATAGCGACTGGGTTCTCTGAAAGGATAAAGGATAAAGGAGAAGGGATAAAGGATAAAGAAGAAGTTTGGGATTCTTCCTTTATCCC
>JANMSP010000330.1:0-2580 GCA_031389475.1 Pyrinomonadaceae bacterium | reverse complement strand
CAAGCTTTCAAAGCCAAAGACACACCGACCGCTGCTCAGCTTGAGGAACAGTTCAAACGCGATATCCAGATACTCCAATCGCGGCAAAGAAGCGATGGCAGCTTCGGCCTTTGGAAACGCGACCGTGAGCGTTATGAATATCCTTTTCTGACGATTCACGTCGCCCACGCGCTCGCTTTGGCAAAAGCGAAAGGCTACAAAGTGCCGGACGAAATGCTTAATAAAACAAAGCCTTATCTGAAGGACGTTGAAAAGCATTTGAATGACCAATGGTATAAATCAGCCCCGCAGGTCCGATGGACGATCTCGGCTTATGCACTCTATATCCGTGATCTGATGGGCGACAAGGATGTTGCGAAGGCCAAAAAACTGCTTGCAGAATCCACGATCGAGAAAATGCCTTTCGAGGCATTGGGCTGGGTGCTTTCGGTGTTGGCAAACGATCCTAATTCATCCATTGAAGTTGACGCGATCACTCGTTTCTTGATGAACCGCACAACCGAGACAGCGGCCACCGCGAACTTCGTAACCGATTACGGCGACGGCGGCTGGCTCATCATGTATTCCAATAGACGAGCGGATGGCGTTCTGCTCGAAGCGTTGATAAAAACTCTTGGCAGAAGCCTGACCATAAGGGAGGGCTCAACGGCTGATAATCTAGCCCTCCCTAACGGTCAGGCTTCCGCCGCAGCCGACCTGATTCCAAAACTCGTTCGCGGGCTGCTGGCCAACCGAACGAAAGGGCATTGGGGCAGTACACAGGAGAACGTATTTATCCTGCTCGCACTCGACAAATACTTTAACGCCTTCGAAAAGGTCACGCCTGATTTCGTGACACGGATCTGGCTCGGAAATACCTACGCGGGCGAGGAAACATTCAAAGGACGCTCGGTCGATTCGAACGTGTTGAATATTCCAATGTCTTATCTGGTCGATCAGGGCGGGATATCAAACTTATTCCTTGATCGCCAGGGAGCTGGACGGCTCTACTACCGCATCGGCATGAAATACGCACCGAAGAATCTGAAACTGGCACCGGCCGATTACGGATTCACCGTTCTGCGTAAATACGAAGCAATCGATAATGCAGATGACGTAAAACAAAACGCCGACGGAAGCTGGACAATAAAATCGGGAGCAAGAGTTAGTGTTCGGTTGACAATGGTCGCACAGGCACGGCGTTATCACGTCGCATTGGTCGATAATCTGCCAGCCGGTTTCGAAATACTAAATCCTGAACTCGCCGTCACGGAAGTTATTCCCGCTGACGAGAATGCAACTCCGCCGCTAGCCGATTACGGCAGCCGTTCATACGGCAGAGGTTATTGGTCCTACCGGCAAAACTGGTTCGAACACCAAAACTTCCGCGACGAACGCGCCGAAGCATTTGCGTCGCTTCTATGGGAAGGCGTTTATGATTATTCATATGTCGCACGAGCGACGACACCGGGACAATTCGTCGTCCCGCCCGCAAAGGCCGAGGAAATGTACCACGCGGAAACTTTCGGACGGACAGGAACAGATTTTGTTAATGTTGAGTAGAGAAGATTACGGAAAATTATGATACTGCCACATATCGAGGCTGCATCGATCCCACGTTCAAAGATTGTCGAGTATTTGCTGTCGCCCTTCCATAAAGATGGAAAAGGTAAAGCCGTTTTCTTCAAAAGATTTGGCTTTACCGCCGAATTGTGGCAAATTTTATCTGAGGCATTGATAAAACATGCGTGCGAAAACGAAGTTGTAAAAGAGGAAACTACGCATTTCGGAAAACGTTATGTCATTGAGGGAAGTTTAGAAACGCCGGATGGACGCGCCGCCGAAATTCGCGCTGTTTGGTTTATAGACATAGAAAGTTCTGTGCCACGGCTGGCGACGGCCTATCCGATAAAAGGAAATAGAAAATGATCAAAGAACTCGAACAAATTGTCTTAAAAAATGACCTGCCCGACCATGGCTTGCGGGCGGGTGACATCGGAACGGTTGTTTTAATCCATCGGCACGGCGAGGGTTACGAAGTGGAATTTATCGCACTCGATGGCGAAACGATTGCCGTGGTTACATTGTTTGCGGACCAAATCCGCACAATTAAAGAACGCGAGATCGCGAATGTTCGCTCGGTCAAACTCCCTCTTGCTGCCTAATGGTGCTTAGCAACGGAGAATTGATGATTGCACGGCCCAAGATTTTGACCACGGCGGAGGCGGGAATCGTTTGATTATAACTCCCGCTGTTTTATATTGGTGTGTTAAAATCCGAGAGCATGAGGATTCTTTTTGCTTTTTGCATCATTGCATCTTGTGCGGTCTTTTCAACCGGACAGGAAATAAATAAAAAAATTTACGAGACGGAAAGGGCTTTTGAAAAGATGGCCGCCGAGCAGGGAATCAATGCGGGATTTATAGAGTATCTTGCTCCTGACGGCGTGATGTTTTTTCCGGAAGCCGCAAACGGTAGGAAAACATGGAAATCGCGGCCTGCTTCGCCGTCGGCCTTGACCTGGAATCCTTTATGGATCGATGTTTCATCGAATGGAGCGCTCGCTTACAGTATCGGTAATTCGGTTTACCGGGCGAAAGG
>JANMSP010000362.1:0-9139 GCA_031389475.1 Pyrinomonadaceae bacterium | reverse complement strand
CGTTCATGTACGCCTTTCTGCTGTCGTTCGTGTTTATGTATCTGATCCTGGCGGCGCAGTTCGAGTCGTTTATTAACCCGGTTAAGATTATGTTGACGCTGCCGCTTTAGGTTCCGTTCGCGCTTCTTTCGACGGCGATTGCCGGGCAGACTTTGAATATTTTCTCGGCACTTGGCATTCTGCTTTTATTCGGTATCGTTAAGAAAAACGCTATCTTGCAGATCGATCATACAAACACGCTGCGGTCTAGAGGCTACAACCGCTACGACGCGATCATCCAGGCCAACCGCGACCGCCTGCGGCCGATCCTAATGACGACGATCGCCCTCGTCGCCGGTATGATCCCGCTGATTCTCGGCAGCGGAGCAGGGGCGGCGACAAACCGTTCGATCGGCATTTTGGTGGTCGGCGGCCAATCGATGTGTCTTCTGCTGACGCTGCTTGCGGTTCCCGTTTTCTATTCGATCTTCGATGACGCCGCCGAATCGACAATCTGGCGCGGAATCGGCAGCAGGGTTGAAGGATTTAAGGCAAACACGCTGCGGCCTGCCTGGCAGCGGGTCACGGCATTGTTTCGATCAAAGCCAGAGGAACGTGAATCGGATAGGCGTGAGCCACCTGTTGAACAGGGTTTAGAGCCGCGTGCTTAAAATGCTTTCGATTTGGTTTTATAAATTGCCACTAGCTTTAGCTAGTGGAAACAGTGATATAAAAAGACGGGCTTTAGCCCAAATGATTAGGATAAATTCCGATTGGCTTTAGCCTCAATAAATTGGGCTAAAGCCAAAGGATAATTATTTATCAGGAGTTCGGCTAAAGCCTATTCAATGGTCGATTTAACCTCCAGCTAAAGCTGGAGGCAATTTATAAAATCGAAGCTCGGATTTCGATTCAGGTCAATATATAGAAGAGATTTTCGAATGAGAGTTTTGGTACTAACAATTTTAATAACGGTTTCCGGCAGCCTCAGCGTATCCGCTCAGACACCGCCAGTAATCCCGACAACTCCTCCGACGACTCAGCCTCAGCCGCAGCCTCCGGTTGTTCAGCCTGTAACACCACAGAATCCGCAGCAAACTAATCCAGCGCAGCCCGTTAATCCGGCGCAGCGTGATTTGCAGATCACGCGCCCGGCAGATCAGACACAGCCAAATCCGCAAACTCCCGTTCCGGTAACCGGCGTTTCCGCTGCTCCAGGGCAGAATGTCGGCGATGCATCGGGCGGCACGCCGTCGGAACTTCCGGACGATCCGCCGCCGGTCGCTCCTAATTTCGAGGCTCCGGTCCGCCCGCTTCCGAGCGTTGAACGCGTTGGCGTCGATCTTGCCAATCAGCTTCCGCTGACGCTGGACGAGGCTATCGAAATGGCTTTGAGAAACAACAACGATATCGACACTTCTCGGAACACGGTGCAGATCGCGGAATTCAATTTTCGAGGAGCGCGCGGTGTTTACGATCCGGCCATGGTCGCAGAGAGTTATTATGAAAGCCGCACGACGCCGACCGCTTCGACCATCGGTGGAGCGACCAACGGTTCCGTCACGCAAAAACAGTTTTTCGGGAACGCCGGCGTCAGCGGTTTTTCGCCTTTTCAAGGCGGTTTTTACACCGCCGGTTTTACGAATTCGCGAACGACCACATCCAACCTGAACGCGACGCTTAATCCGCAGTATCCGAGCGACTTTTCCGTCAGTTATGTACAGCCGCTGCTTCGCGGCCGCCGTTTCGATTTCAACCGCCGCAATATTGAGATCGCACGCAAAAACCTGAGCCTGACCGATTCTCAGTTTCGCCAGCGGGCCATCGAGGTTATCGCTCTCGTCGAACAGTCGTACTGGAATTTGGCATTTGCCTTACGCAATCTACAGGTGCAAATAGACGCCGTCAGGCAAGCCCGAACGCAGCTTGAAAGCAACCAGCGCCAGGTAAATCAAGGCGTGCTTGCACCCATTGACGTGATCGCCGCCACTGCACAAATCACAACCTTCGAGCAAAGCCTTTATACAGCCCAGGAAGATGTAACGCGTGCCGAAAACACTCTAAAGACACTGATGCTGCCCGACCGTACAGCCGATATCTGGTCGCGTCCGATCACGCCGGTTTCGCCGATCTCGCTCGAACCGCCGCGCATCGGACTAGAAGTAGCCGTTTCTGAAGCTTTAACCAACCGGCCGGAACTCGCTCAGCTTACGACCAATCGCGAAATAAACGATATCGACCGGCGTTATTTTCGTGATCAGACGAAGCCGCAGATCGACCTTATCGCATCGTACACCGCTGCCGGTCTCGGTGGTGCGGCCGCTCCGCCGCGGGTTTCAGTGCCGTCCGCGTTAACCAATCGCGTCAACGAACTGTCAGTTATTGCCGGCCTAGAGCCGCTTCCGACAACTACGACGTCAACGGGTGTTCCACCGAATCTTTCGGGCGGCTATTTTACTTCGCTCGGCAACCTTTTCGCGCAGGATTACCCGACATACCGTATCGGCGTGCAGATAGCTTTGCCGTTCCGCAATACGGTTGCAAAAGCCAATCTCGGCCGCACGCTCGTCGAAGGCACACGCATCGGCAACCAGCGGGCACAAGCCGAACAAGTCATCGAAGCTGAGGTCCGCAACGCGCTTCAAGCCCTGCGTTCCGCCGAGGCCCGGCTTTCGTCCGCCCTCGCCGCCCGCACCGCCGCCGAACAGCTTTCCGAAAGCGAACAACGCCAATTCCGCGCCGGAACGACGACGTTTTATTTAGTATTGCAGCGGCAGACCGAACTCCTCGCCGCCCGCAGCCGCGAACTCCAGGCCCAAACCGACCTCAACCGAGCCATTTCCGAATTCCAGCGCGCGACCGGAACGACACTGACGGCAAATAATGTAAGCGTGAACTAAGCGGAACGCGGACATCCTTGTCCGCATTGCGTTGCGGACAAAGATGTCCGTGTTCCATTAGATCTTGAATCCGCCTCTCGTGAGCATCGTTTCGAAGTTTGTTTTATCGACGGCTTTGATGTATGCATCCTTAGGCTCGACGAGACCTTTTTGGACGAGATCGTAGAGCGAATCGTTGAGCAGGACCATGCCGTGGCTTTTACCGGTCTGCATTGCGGAAGGTATTTGGAACGTTTTGCCCTCGCGGATCAGGTTGCTGATCGCGGGTGTGATTATCAGCACTTCGAGAGCAGCAACGCGCCCACCTCCTTTTTTCGCCACCAGTGTCTGGGCAATAACCCCTTTTAACGATTCACTTAACATCACGCGAATTTGCTGCTGGCGGTCGGCCGGGAACTGGTCAATGATGCGGTCAACGGTAGATGGAGCGGTCGTCGTGTGTAGAGTTCCGAATACTAAGTGGCCGGTTTCGGCGGTTTCGATGGCGATCGAGATAGTTTCGAGGTCGCGCATTTCGCCGACAAGCACAATGTCCGGATCTTCGCGAAGTGCCGCGCGCAACGCATCCTTGAACGAATCGGTATGATTGTGAACTTCACGCTGGTTAACCAGGCATTTCTGGTTGTCGTGGACGAACTCGATCGGGTCTTCGATAGTGATTATATGGTCTTCCCGGTTTTTATTGATCGAATCGACCATCGCGCACAGCGTCGTCGATTTACCCGAACCGGTCGGCCCGGTGACTACCACCAAACCTTTCGATAAATTACAAAGGTCCATGATAGCCTTTGAAAGCCCAAGCTGCTCGGCGGTCAAAATCTTGGTTGGGATAATTCGGAAAACTCCGCCCATGCCCTTGCGGTCCATAAACACATTGCAGCGAAAACGAGCGAGGCCCGGAATCTCGTATGCAAAATCGGTATCTTTGCGCTCGGCAAATTCGTTTCGATTTCTCTCCGGCATGATCGATGTGAGCAGTTCCTGCATCGATTCTGGGGTCAATACCGATTCACCCGATTCGAGCGCCGCCATCTTGCCGTCCTTTCTTATCATCGGAGCCATGCTGCATGACATATGCAGATCGGATGCTCCCGCTTCATTCATTTTGTGAAAAAGTGCGTCCATCCGGGTGGTCGTCATTAGGTTTACTTTCCGCCTATCGTCAGTCTGCGGTTGGGGTTGATTAATTGAGATCGGCGACCCATTCGAACCGCTATCGATATCACCACGCCGTGCAGGTGGTTCGTAAGTTGAAGTGTCCGAGAAGGTGGTCGTAAACTGCGGATCGTTCGCGGAAATGACTTCGATAGCCGGGCCGCCCTGCGGAAGCATGATGGACGGAATGTACTCTTCGGCCATATCCACTTCCAGCATGTAGCGGGAATGGGCATCACCGGAATTATTGGCTTCCTTAGCTGTTGACGAACTTTCAAATTCAAACTCAGGAGTCGCTGAAGTATCTAATTCGAACTCGTATGCATCGCCGAATGCGGACGTTTCAGCCGGTTTCGCCTGCTCAACAGGTTTCGCGGTCTCCTTGACCGGTGCCGGCTTGATTGAGACATTAAAGCCAGCGGGGGATTTCTGGACGGTAAAATTAAAATTGCCGAGAGTGTGCGGATGGAAAAACTGCACCTCGGACTGGTGCGGCAGATCTTGTTTAGCTTCGGCCGGAATCAGCGGGAATACCATTAATCCTATCTGCGTTCCCGCCATCGGAAAGCGGGAAACGTCGGTCGCGCCTTTGTCGGATATTAGATAAGGATTCTTGTCCGGCTCTAACCGGAGCTCGTAACTGGATGAAGACACAAGTATTTGCAGGTATTCGTTTAAGGTTTCCATAACGGTCGGAATAGAGTAAAGAGTGTGAAGGTCTAAAATTCGTAGAATGTGAGATATGATGAGCGGAACCGCTCCAAGGAAAGAATAACACGAACAAACAATGTTTGTCAGTAAATAAATGTTCTGAGTTCAAGCTTCAGCTTGTCTTAGGCCTAAACTAAAGGACAAGCTGAAGCTTGAATTCAGAACTTTAGACGGTCACGGCTTCGCGATACTCGCCCCAAACCTTGCGAAGGCGGTTGCTGATCTCGCCGACGGTAACATCGCTTTCAACGCAATGAAGAATTCCAGGCAACAAGTTTTCATCGCCACTGGCGGCATCCTGCAGCGAATTCATTGCTGAATCGGCTTTGTGAGCGTCTCGTTTTTCACGAAGTGCCCGCAGCCGCTCGACCTGATCGCGCTCGATCTGCTCATCGATCCGCATAATCGGGATCGTCTCGGTTTCATCCGTTTGAAATTTGTTTACACCGACGACGATTGCGTCTTGCGTTTCCAGCGCCCGCTGGTAATCGTAGGCCGCTTCCTGAATTTCACGCTGCACATAACCAGTCTCGATGGCCTTTAACATTCCGCCCATATCGTCGATTTTCGCAATGTAATCCATCGCCATATTTTCAAGGCGCGTCGTCAAGGACTCGATGGCGTAACTGCCAGCCATTGGATCGGCGGTGTCCGCGACACCGGATTCGTGCGCGATAACCTGCTGTGTGCGGAGGGCGATCCGGGCGGCCGTTTCGGTCGGCAGTGAAAGAGCTTCGTCCATCGAATTCGTATGCAGGCTCTGCGTACCTCCAAGTACGGCGGCGAGGGCCTGAATCGTAGTTCGGGCGATATTTACCTCCGGCTGTTGGGCGGTCAGCGTCGAACCCGCTGTTTGGGTGTGAAAGCGGAGCATCAACGATTTAGGATTCTGAGCCTTGAAACGATCCTTCATTATCCGCGCCCACAAACGGCGGGCGGCACGGAACTTGGCAATCTCTTCCAGTAAATTGTTGTGGGAATTAAAGAAAAACGAAAGACGCGGCGCAAAATTATCTACCTCCAAGCCGACATCGATTGCCGCCTGCACATAACAAATCGCATCGGCAAGCGTAAACGCCAGTTCCTGCGCGGCAGTCGATCCGGCCTCGCGGATGTGATAGCCGGAGATTGAGATAGTGTTCCAGTTCGGCACTTCTGCGGCACAGAATGCGAAGGTATCGGTAATCAGGCGAAGGCTCGGTTTCGGCGGATAAATGTAGGTGCCGCGGGCAATATATTCCTTTAATATATCGTTTTGGATAGTGCCGTTTACTTTATCAAACGCCACGCCCTGTTTCCTAGCGACCGCCAGATAAAGACACAGAAGTGTTGATGCTGTTGAGTTTATAGTCATCGATGTGGACACGCGATCGAGCGGAATGCCGTCAAAAAGGGTCAGCATGTCTTCAATACTGTCGATCGCCACACCGACTTTTCCCACTTCGCCTGCCGACAACTCATCATCCGAATCCAAGCCGATCTGTGTCGGCAGATCGAATGCGACGCTCAATCCTGTCGTTCCCTGCGACAGCAGATATTTATAACGCTCGTTCGATTCCTTCGCACTCGCGAAACCGGCATATTGCCTCATCGTCCAAAACTGGCCGCGGTACATGCTTTTTCTAACTCCGCGAGTGTAAGGAAAATCGCCGGGATCACCGAGATCATCGGTATAAACCGTTTCTTGTGTATCAGTTGGATTAAAACTTCCGGGAAGCTCGATACCTGACGAGGTCTGGAATTTTTCGCGTCTTTCACTGGCCATAATCCCGATAGGTTAACATATTTGATTGTGATTTTTGACTTAAGCCGCCCGCTTGCGTAGCATTTTAAACAACGGGATGGAACTGGACGAAAAAGCACAAAACGCCGCACGTGACCTTGGCGACGCGGTAAATTCGGCTATTGGATCGAGCCGCGGCGTTATCGACGCCTTAGACTACCTTCGTGCGATAGGCTACGAACCGCATCTTACGCTGAGACTTGAGATCGCGCTCGCCAAATCGGGAGGCGAATCGTCATTCGAAGATTTCGAGCTCGATCTGAGCGAAGACGACGTCCGCACGCTCCAAAGAATGAAGATAAGATTTGAATAGTGGTTAGTGGTGAACGGTGAGTGGTTAACGCTTTGGTTTAAATACTCACCACTAACCACTAACCGTTCACCGCTAATTTGAATTACTACAACTACTTCACCGAAATCGAAGACGCGTTTATCCGCCGCCGTGCCAAAAATCTGCTTCTCAGCCCGATAGATTGGGCGATGATGGAAGCCTGGCAGGAGCGCGGGATACCGCTGCACGTCGTGCTTCGCTCAATAGAAACGGTATTTGACGGCTTCGATAAAAAGCCCGGGCCGCGTTCGATCAAAGGCCTCCTTTACTGCCGCGAAGAGATCGAGGCCCAATATGACGAGTGGCTGAAAATGCAGGCGGGGAAAGCAAACGGCAACGCACCGCAGGCTGATGAATCCTTTTCACGCGAAAGCATTTCGGCGCACATCGGGGCAGTGATCGAGTTTTTAAGGAACTCGGACAATAAGGATTTACTCGAAGACTTCGGCCGTGCCGCCGCGAGACTCGAGGAACTGCAAACGAATCTCACCGACGACTTTGAGGTCGTCGATAAGACGCTTTCCGACATCGAGAAATTTATCGATCAGGCGTTTCTGACGAATTCCGACGAAGGGCATCTGAAGAAACTGGAAAAGGAAACCGCTGATCAGCTAAAGGCCTATAAGAAAGGCATGGAGGCTGATGTTTATAAAAAGACGTTCGATCTGATGCTGCTCAAACGCCTTCGAGAAGATGAAGGAATTCCGCGTCTCAGCTTGTTTTATTTATAACTCGTTTGCTTTATTCCCGATCTGTGGTAAATAAGATACGCATTCTCAAACCAAATTCAGGAGCAAACAAATGAACAAATTGAAGATTCGAAAACTCGGCATTTTATCGGTCGCGAAGATCTACGGCATCATGTGCCTGGTACTGAGCCTTCTGATCAGCATCCCGTATGGATTATTTATTATTGCTTTTTCGCTGCTGGGTGCCAGCGCCAGTGCGGGTCGCGGGAACGAGGCACTTGCCCTTGGCGGTTTCGGTATCGTCGGCGGAATCGCGGTAATGATCATTATTCCAATTATGTATGCGGTAATCGGATTTATCGCAGGAGCGATCGGAGCGCTTATTTACAACATTTTTTCCGGCATCGTCGGCGGCATCGAGATCGAGGTCGAGAATATCCACTGATCGATTTATATGAATAAAATTTTTTTGGCTGTAATGCTCAGCATCTTCGCTGGGTACAGTTTTGCCCAAGTACCTAAAAAGGGTTCCCCGCCACAACCGGCGCCGAAGCGGCTTATAAGCGACTCAAGTTATTCGACCACAAACGCATTGGACTTCGCGGGAGAAATTGTTGGCAATGTCTATCAGAACAAATATTTCCGATTAAGGATCGTCCCGCCCGAAGCTTGGCTTGCCCAATCTCCGGCGGTTAATGAAGCTATAAAATCAAAGGGTACGGAATTGGTCTCCGGCAAAACAAAGGCGGCCGATAAAGCACTTGATGAGTCAGTGCAGAGAACGGCCATTCTGTACACCGTAACTAAAGACATCCTTGGAATTCAGAATAATGGGGCATTGAGTTTAGTGGTGGAACGAATTCCGCCTCTGGTTCAAATAAGAAACGGCCAAGATTTTTTGAGGTTGACTCTGCAAAGCCAAAAGGTTCTGACCTTACCCGCCGATATGAGATTGTCAGAATCTATCCTGTCGGAAAAATTCGGAACCGAGACGTTATATTATTTAGACATAGAAAGATTAGCATATTCCCAGAGACTTTATGTTATCGCGCGTAATGGTCATGCAATTTCGTTTATAATTACGTATTTTTCAAACGAAGATCTGGAAACGATGAAGGAAATACTCCGGCAATCAGATTTTGCCTGGAAAGGATAGTTGTGAAACAAAAGACCGCCGCTGAATCAAAAAACGCCGAACTCGAACTTGAGATCGTAAAAATAGTACCGAAAGGGTTGGGGCTCGCATTCAAGCCGGGCCTTACAGTTTTTGTGCCGCTTACGGCTCCGGGCGATATTGTTCGTGCAAAGATCAGAGAGCAAAAGGGAAAGACCGCGTTTGCCGAGATCGAAAAGATCATCGAACCTTCGCCCGACCGAATAGAACCGCCATGCCCGTATTTCGGCCGCTGCGGCGGGTGCGATTTTCAGCAGATGAATTATGAGGCACAGATTGCCGCAAAGCTTGCGATAATTCAGGATTCGCTTCACCGCATCGGCAAGATCAATTACGAGAAGGAAATTCCCATGATCGCGAGTCCGAAGGAATTCAACTATCGTTCCCGCGCTCAATGGCATCTCGACACGCGGCAGA
>JANMSP010000286.1:0-6986 GCA_031389475.1 Pyrinomonadaceae bacterium | reverse complement strand
GGAACTGGTGATTGGGTTGTGCGTGATCCTGATCCGGAAGTTCGCGGATAAATATGCGGCGGCTCATCGCGGCGAATGGCTGAAGGAAGCGAAGGGCAGCTTCGAGCTGCGCGGGAAGACGCTTGGGATCATCGGCTACGGCAATATCGGTTCGCAGCTTTCGATCATGGCCGAGGCGCTCGGGATGCACGTCATTTATTATGATACGGCGACGAAGCTTCCGCACGGAAATGCACGGCAAATGCGCGATTTGGTTGAGCTTTTAGAGCAATCGAATATCGTAACAGTTCACGTTCCGTCTGATGCGACGACGCATAATCTGATCAATGAAGAAACGCTTAAGCACCTGCAAAAAGGGACAATCTTTCTAAATTACAGCCGCGGCGATGTCGTCGATCTCGATGCTCTCAGAAAATTTATCGAAAACGGAACCATCACCGGTGCGGCCGTCGATGTTTTCCCCGAAGAGCCGGAAAAGAACGGCGATATTTTTTCAAGCGTGCTGCAAAATCTTCCAAACGTAATTCTCACGCCGCACATCGGCGGCTCAACCGAAGAGGCGCAAGCGAATATCGGCCTCGACGTAACGGCAAAGCTCATCAAATACCTCGAACTCGGCATTTCCGAAGGCTCGCATACCGTTCCGCCAGTTAACCTACCGCCGCAAGCCGGAACGCACCGCATTTTGCACATCCACCAAAACATTCCCGGCGTATTGGGGGAAATAAATTCACGCCTCTCAGCCAGCGGCATCAACATCACTGGGCAATATTTAAAGACTAATGACGATATCGGCTATGTAATTCTGGATGTCGAGAGCAAAATATCACAGGAAGCTTTTGAGATATTGAAAACGGTTAAAGGAACGGTGAAGGCGCGGATGATATATTAAGAGTTTGCCCGCGAAATTACGCGAAAGTGCGCGAAAAAGAATGGAGTAGATTTTATTTCGCGTCTTTTCGCGTAATTTCGCGGGCAAAATTCTTAAAACTTTTATATGAAAATCGTCATCCCCGGCGGAACAGGCCAGGTCGGAACATTTCTCGCCCGCAAATTCGTCGGCGATGGACACGAGGTTGTCGTTTTTGGGCGAAAACCCGAAGCGGCCGATTGGCGCGTCGTTAAATGGGACGGCGAAACCTTGGGTGATTGGGCTGATGAAATCGACGGTTCGGACGTCGTGATAAATCTGGCCGGACGAAATGTCAATTGCCGCTATAACGCGGAAAACCGACGTGAGATAATCGATTCGCGGGTAAATTCGACGAAAGTGATCGGCGAAGCCATAACAAAATCTTCGAATCCGCCGAAAGTCTGGCTTCAGGCAAGCACGGCGACGATCTACGCACATCGATTCGACGCCGCGAATGATGAGATAACCGGAATCATTGGCGGGACGGAACCGGACGTGCCGGAAACCTGGAATTTCAGCATCGATGTCGCGAAAAAATGGGAACAGGCGGCCGATAATGCCGTTACGCCGAAGACGCGGAAGGTGTTGATGCGGTCCGCAATAACGTTAAGCCCGGACCGCGACGGAATTTTCGATGTGCTGCTCGGCCTCGTCCGCCTCGGCATAGGCGGTACGGCGGGCAGCGGAAGGCAATATATTTCGTGGATTCACGATCAGGATTTTATCCGCTCCGTTTACTGGCTGATCGAGCACGAAGAACTTTCGGGTGCGATCAACCTTGCCGCTCCGAATCCATTGCCGAATAAAGAATTTATGGCTGTTCTTCGCAAAGCCTGGGGAGCGAAAATCGGCCTGCCCGCGACGGAATTTATGCTGCACGTCGCAGCCGTTTTTATGCGGACGGAAACCGAATTGATATTGAAAAGCCGCCGGGTTGTGCCGACCAGAATGCTCGAATCAGGTTTTGAGTTTGAATTTGGAACTTGGGAAACGGCGGCTGCCGACCTTTGCAGAAGATGGCGCGAGCAAAATTAGAATATGCAAAAACTACTTTTCGTTTATATCATTTTATTCGTCGCCTGCTTTGCGGTACATGCTCAATGGCAAAAACAAGCGGTCGATACAAAGGCGAGTCTTCGCGGGCTTTCCGTTGTGAATCAAAAAGTAATTTGGGCAAGCGGCACCGGCGGTACTTTTATCCGAACTATCGACGGTGGCAAAACGTGGAAAGTTAAGATCGTTCCCGGTGCCGAAAAGCTCGATTTTCGTGATATTGAAGCCTTTGACGCTAATACGGCTTACGTTCTAAGTATCGGCAACGGCGAGAATTCGCGCATTTACAAAACGACCGACGGCGGCGAAAATTGGAAACTGCAATTTATCAATAAAAACGAGAAAGCTTTTTTCGACGCGATAGCTTGTTGGGATAGGAGTAATTGCGTCGCGATGTCCGATCCCGTCGACGGGCATTACGTTCTCATCGAAACATCCAACGGCGGCGAGAACTGGAAGCCGATAATCAGCAACAAAATGCCCGCCGCTAAAGATGGCGAGGCGGCGTTTGCGGCGAGCGGGACGTGTTTAATGACCCACGGAAAAACGGGAGCGTTTCTTGTTTCCGGCGGAAATGACGCCCGCGTTTTTCGCTCTAATGACCGCGGAAAAACGTGGGCGGTTTCGGATACTCCGATTGTCAAAGGAACCGCCGGAAGCGGTATTTTTTCGATTGCGATGTATAACGCAAATAAAGGTGTAATCGTGGGCGGCAATTACGAAAAACCGAATGAGGCTGCCAACAATCTGGCATTCACCAACGACGCGGGAAAAAGCTGGAAAGCGGCTGGCGGCCTGAGCGGCTACCGCTCAGGCGTAACGTATGTTGATAAAATGACTATCATCGCTGCTGGGTCATCGGGTTCGGACATTTCATATGACGGCGGGAAGACATGGAAAAATCTCGACATGGAAAACTATAATGCCGTTCAATCGAAAGGTAAAAATGCGGTTTGGGCGGTCGGTGCTAATGGGTTGGTAGTTAAGTTTCAAGCGAACTAAAACTTAGGAGTACTTATGCCTGGTGGATTTACTGAATCTTTAGGTTTACTTGCCTTTCCTGCGATCAAGCTCGCAGGTTACAGCGCATTCGCCTTATATTTAAATTCGATATTTCCAAATGCAACAAGAAATATTTTGTATGTTGGTTTGTCGAGGATGTTATTAGGCCTGTGCTTCGGTACCGCATTAGCATTTTTGTCGTTTCCTTTTATCTTTGTCGGCGGCCTCGGCTTTTTTGTCTATATTTTCGGACTTATACCGGTACGCCTCCTCGAATGGTACATTATAATCAAAGGCTTTTACGGCCCCGGCACAGTAGAAAATAATGAATTAAGAAAACCGATGTGGCTCGGAGTCCTTGCATCTTTTTTGCTTGATATTCCAGCTCTTGTAGGAGTTTTTACCGCCGGTGGATTTTGGATCTGTTAAATTTTTATGGCGACTTTGGCTGCACCGACAAAACCTCTTTCTTGTACTACCAAAACATCGTTGACAGACGCTCAGAAGGTCGAACTCTACCGCTACTTGAAAATGACGCGGATGTTTGATGAGAAAACGGTGATGCTCAAAAAGCAGGCGAAGCTCACGGGCGGTGTTTTTACATCGCTTGGGCAAGAGGCGACTGCGGTCGGGACGGCGTTTGCGCTTGAGCCGCAGGATTTTATTGCTCCGTTGATCCGCGATATTGGGGCGGTTTTTGTTAAGGGAATTACGCCGCGAACGATCTTTCAGCAGTATCTCGGCAAAGGAAACGCGCCGAGCCGGGCGGCGGATGTGCAGTTTCATTTCGCGGATCTTGAGAAAGGCTTTGTCGGGCCGATCTCGCATCTTGGCGATATGATCCCGGTGATGACCGGTATTTTGCTGGCTTCGCGGATGAAAAAGGAAAACCGTGTCGCGGTCGCATATGTCGGCGACGGCACGACCAGCACCGGGGCCTTTCACGAAGGCGTAAATTTTGCCGCCGTGCAGAAATTACCTTTGATCACGATCATAGAAAATAACGGTTACGCTTATTCGACGCCGACGCGAAATCAGGCGGCGTGCGATGGCTTTGTCGCAAAGGCGGTCGGTTACGGCATAAAAGGTTTGTCGGTTGACGGCAACGATGTCATCGCCTGCTACGAAACGATGAAGGAAGCGGTCGAACACGCCCGCGGCGGAAACGGCTCCGTTCTGATCGAAGCCCACACCTATCGCCGCAAGGGCCACGCCGAGCACGATAATCAATCTTATGTCCCTGACGGCGAGATCGCCTGGTGGGCCGAACATAACGATCCGGTAATTCGTTACGAAAAGTATCTGGCGGAAAACGGCGTCTTGCCACAGGCGGAAACGGATAAAATAGCTGCGGAAATAAAAGTTTTTCTCGACGCCGAAGCCGAGTGGGCGGAATTGCAGCCTGATCCCGAACCGATTTCGGCGGCTTATGAGGTTTACGATAATTCAGTTATGCCGCCGGCGTTTAAGAGAAAGATCTTGGGGTAGAGCCGGGAACGAGAGGAGCCCTCGTCTGCAACATTGCGTTTTTCGCAATGTAATCATCATAACCGCTAGAAGTTTGAGCGCGAGGAACACGCTTGCAGGCGAGGGCGCCTGCGGTCCCAGTATATATGCAGAATTTTACGACCGTACCATTTAAGACCGAAACCGCCCACGGACTGTCGCAGATCAACGGCGTCGCGAAATTTTCGAGTGCGGGCATCATTCTGGAATACGAATCAAAGCTTTTCGGCATCATCGCTAATGGCGTTAAAGAAGTCCGCATTTCGGTCGCCGAAATTCTCGATGTGCGTTTTCGCAAAGGAGTTTTTAAACGCGGAGCAAAGATCGAGATTAGAACGAAGACCGTCACAAAACTCGCGGAACTGCCGAACAGTGATGGAAAGCTCACACTAAAGATCGTTCGCCCCGATTTCGAACGTGCACAGGAGGCCATAGCACAACTGCAAATGGAATTGACCGGACATCAGCAGGAACTTCCGCCCGCCCACACGCCTGTGAGCAGGTTATTTGAGGATGAGAACGAGGAAGAGACTAAAGAATTACGCGACAAATAAGTATCTTCTATAGATGATCTATTCGAATGGGATCCGAAAAAAGCTCAGACAAATTTATTGAAGCATAATGTCTCGTTTGAAGAAGCTAAAACCGTTTTTCGCCGATCCACTTTCAATTACCGTTCCCGATCCGCTACATTCCATCGGAGAAATTCGATTGGTTATAACTGGATTTTCTATATTGATGCGTCAATTGGTTGTGATTCATACAGATCGCGGTGATAAAATTAGGATTATGAGTGCCAGGCTTGCCGTACCAAGTGAGAGAAGAAAATATGAACAAGAAAAATAATGAGACTGAAATGCTAGACGAATATGATTTTAACGGCGGTATACGAGGAAAGTATGTCGAACGGGTCGCGAACCGTATGCATGTCGTTGTTCTCGAATCGGACGTTGCAGAAGTTTTTACTGACTCCGAGTCAGTAAATCACGCACTACGTGGTTTACTTCCGGTCATTCATAATCAGGTCGGTAAAATTCAACATCGATAATGTCAACAGCAGCAAAAACAGAAACAAAAGCTCTCACGATGGTCGAAGCGATTCGGCAGGGGATTTGGGAAGAGATGACGGCGGACCCGAGCGTGTTTGTGATCGGCGAGGATGTCGGCGCTTACGGCGGAGCGTTTAGGCTGACCGAGGGTTTTGTCGATCATTTCGGCGAGGAGCGGATGATCGATACGCCGATCTCTGAGGCGGCGATTGTCGGGGCGGCCTGCGGGGCGGCGCTCATGGGGATGAAGCCGGTGGCCGAATTCCAGTTCATCGATTTTATCTCGTGCGGGTTCGATATGCTGACGAATTACGCGGCTAAATCGCGTTATCGCGGGTGCGGCGGCATCCAGGCGGTGTTCCGCGGGCCGTGCGGAGGCGGAGTTCGCGGCGGGCCGTTTCATTCGCTCAATGCGGAATCTTTTTTTCTTAACACGGCAGGGCTGAAAATGGTCGAACCATCAACGGCGTATGATGCAAAAGGCTTAATAAAAGCCGCGATCCGCGATCCCGATCCGGTCCTGTTTTTCGAGCACAAAAAGCTCTACCGCCTGCCGCGCCTGCGCGAGGAATTGCCGGAAGAAGATTACATAGTCGAGATCGGCAAGGCCCGCACTGCACGCGAAGGCAAAGACCTGTCGATCATCACGTTCGGCGCGATGGTCCTGAACGCTCTGGACGCGGCGGACGAACTGCAAAAATCGGACGGCCTGAGCGTCGAGGTAATAGACCTGCGTTCGCTCGCACCGCTCGACAAGGAAGCGATCCTCGCCACCGTCAAAAAGACGAACCGCGTTATGATCCTTCACGAAGCGTCGCTTACGGGCGGAATCGGCGGCGAACTTTCCGCGATCATTGCCGAAGAAGCCTTTGAATGGCTCGATGCACCCGTCATCCGCGTCGCATCGATCGATTCGCCCGTACCGTTCGCTCCGCAGATGGAGGATTATTATCAGCCGAGTTTGGTGGAGATAATCGAAGCGGCGAGAAGGCTGGCAGCTTATTAAAAAGGAGATATGAAATGCCTAAATATGTAATCGAACGCGATATTCCCGGTGCCGGAGATATGTCCGCCGAGGAGCTCAGCGGCGCGTCGGCAAAATCGTGCAGCGTGCTGAGCGATCTTGGCGGCGATATCCAGTGGATTCACAGCTATGTGACCGATAATAAGATCTACTGCATTTACACTGCTCCGAGCGAAGCTTTGATCGAGCAGCACGCCCACGAAAGCGGTTTTCCGGCCAATAAAATTTCCGAGGTCAAGGCGATGATCGACCCAACCAGGGCGGCGTAAGAAACGGTGTGCCGGGTCAGTACCGACAAGAGTCATTTACCGCCCCGCCGCCATTCGCGGATCCGGTTTCATTTTAATCTCATATTCCTTCGGCGGTTCGGCGCCGAGGAGGTGTTTGACGAAATAATCCCAGCGGCGCCGCATCATGTAGAAGCTGTCCGCGCCGAATC
>JANMSP010000257.1:0-13911 GCA_031389475.1 Pyrinomonadaceae bacterium | reverse complement strand
CGTTCGAGCGGTGTTGACCTCTGCTCTTGCCTGAGTAATTTGGGCCTCGGCAACGTCGTTTTTTATTAACGCAAGTTTCTGACCGGCGACAACTACAGAACCTTCATCAACATAAAGGGTTTGAACAATTCCCTGCGTTTGAGCTCCGGCGTTTGTTTCGGTAACACCGCCAACGCGGCCGCTGCTGGTAATTGTCTCGGTGATCAAGGATTGCGTTGGCTGGATAACCGCAACCTGAACTGCCCGCTGCGTGTACAAGAATACTGATAGACCTGCTAAAGCAGCGAATATCAGCACGACGCTCCGAATGATCCATTTGCTCCAATTCTTTGAACGCTTTTGGAATACAAGGGCCTCATTCCCCTTTGGTTGAAGTTCAACGAATGGCTCCTTTATTGTTAGGGCAACATTATCGTTTTCTCGAGCTTGAACTGGTTTCATGCAATTAATCAGAGCCGCTGGTATCGCCGAGTGGCAACTTCTCCGTTGTAACGCCTTCAAACTCTTCGGCGATCGTCTCGGCATCGTGCTTGGTTGCTCTGACAATACCGTCTTTGTGGTGCGGCGGCGAATAGATGGTATAAAGTTTCAAATCGACCGTATCCGACATGTTGACAATGTTATGCTTGGCACCCGTCGGAACCACGACTGCATCGCCCTCGCCAAGTTCATACTCGTTGCCATCGATAATGCATTTTCCGTTTCCCTTTTCAATACGGAAGAATTGATCATTACCCTGGTGTATTTCCAGCCCGATCTCTTCGAGCGGACGAAGGCTCATAAGTACTAGCTGACTGTATTTTGACGTATACAAGACGCGTCGAAAATCTGTATTGTCGACGGCCTCTTTCTCGATGTTCGACTTAAAACCTTTCATATACAGCTCCACAAATTACTGCTTTCAAGCCGTGACCGAAATATACTCGGTCTCGGTATATCCAACGACAATGCCCATCGGTTCAATAAATTGGATCAACGTTTTTGTTCCGTCTTGTTCCTCGATGTTTATGATATCGCCATGACTGCCGAAAGCCGCAACAAATTCTACGGTCAGTGGATCCTTGATTAGGTGTGTGAAGAAAGAATCGGTATTTTCGCCAACCGAAAGATCGATCGTTATATTGTCGCCTCTTTTTTCGACGGTGATCCCATTCAGGGGCAAACCTTCGGTCAGTACCTGGTCGCCAATATCACCCTTCAACACCTCAACCTTTGTAAGCCATTCGAACCGACGTTTGCTCAATGCATCAAAGAAACTTGTCCATTCCGTCCTGTTTATTTCACTTTTCATTTTATTTTCCCCCGTTACTAGTAAACGCACTTCCAAGGTTCGCAGATCAAACTTGCGCGTTATTCACCACCCGAGCCTTTGTTATAAACAGTACTCCATTCTGAGACCGCGGTCGGTGCGTTAGGACACCTTCAAACAATTAAAAGTCGAAAGTGCTGGTTCCGGGCTCGGCTGCTTATGTTATGTTGTACAGCCGTGCGTTCGCGCACATACCAAGGGCCATGGAATGTATAAACTTGATCTTACGAACAAAAAAACGCGACTGAATACATTTCGCTGAAAATGGAGAAGAACTCGATGAACACAAAACCGGAACGGAGCAATGTAAATGACGACTTTATTTTGTATCCCTTATACAAGGTGGTAGGCGTTTTTAGCGATGATGAGACCGTCAAAGCCGTAGTCGCGGAACTACACAGAAAAAACTTCACCTCCGACGAAGTAGAATCGTTTTGCGGACTGGACGGTGCAAAACGGATTGATTTCGATGGCACGAAACACGGCGTCTGGACGACATTTGTACGCGACATCCAGCATTTGGGGCCGGACCAGTCATTTCTTGAAAAATATGAAAAAGATCTGAAAAATGGGAATTGCCTGATCATGGTTCGCGCGGCTAGCAAAGAACGCAAGGACACAGCCACAAAGATTCTTCACGGATATACAGACGACAGGGTTAACTATTTTGGCCTGCTTCTAATTGAAGAAGTTTGAATGGCTCGAGAGTTCATTTGAAGACCGGCACACTCGGGCAACGATTCTTGTTCATTTGGCGTGAACCGTCTGACACCATTGCTGAGGGCATCTGCGGTTGTCGAACACCGCCGGTTCATGGGAAGAGCCTGTTAGCCGAAAATCAGACTGCGCTCTGCAAAGCTTTCTTTAAGGCTGTTGCAAACAACATCGCACAGCGCAAAGACAGATTCGTCCGCGATTGAGTAGTAGACAGTATTGCCATCTTGCTTTCGAGCAACCAGCCCCGCGTCTTGAAGTATTTTAAGATGTTTGCTGACGTTTGGTTGAGTGGAATTTACGGCTTTCGCAAGCTCCGTCACGCTTACCCGGCCTGTCTCAAGGTTTTGCAAAAGATGAAGGCGTAGCGGCTCCCCAAGCACCTTGAATCTAGCCGCAACTTGGTTCACGGCTTCCGGAGTCATTGACCATTGTTTTCTAATTTTCATACTTGACGATATAACTACATAGTTATATGCTTATGTCTTGAGAGATTATAGTATTAACAAAAGGAATTTTCAAGAGCAATGATTAAAAGAGCTACAGTTAACGAAATAAACAATCTTCTTGACAGTGGGAATGAATGCCAGGTTATCGACGTTCGCGAGTTTTCCGAATTCGACAGTGAGCGGATCGCGAATGCACGGTTGATGCCACTTTCAAATTTTGAAAAACACGTCGACGACATAGATCGTTCAAAACCAGTCTACCTGATGTGCAGATCTGGAAACCGGGCGAAGCAGGCTGCCGACAAACTATCGAACAAAGGATTTACTGATATTCATGTGATTGAGGGCGGTATGGCGGCTTGGTCGCAAGCAAGTCTGCCGATTGTAAATGGCAACTCAAAGATATGGTCGCTGGAACGGCAGGTAAGATTTGCGGCTGGCCTTCTAATATTGTCCGGAATTCTGCTCAGCGTTCTCATCAGCCAACACATGATTTTGATTTCGGGATTCGTTGGCGCTGGTTTGGCGTTTTCAGCCCTCACGGATACATGCGGGATGGGGATGATCCTCGCCCGGATGCCGTGGAATAAAGCACCGATCATTTGTGAGACAGCCGCGTCGGTAAAATAAGATTTGCATGGAGCATTTGACGCATGTCCGTATTTTTCATTTTTGGACTCTTGCTAAGTGCTGTGATCGGTTTATCACTTGGCCTGATAGGTGGCGGCGGCTCGATTATTACCGTTCCTGTGTTGGTTTACGTACTCGGCGTCGAAGCTCACGATGCCGTTGGCATGTCCCTGGCGGTCGTCGGTGCGACCAGTCTTGTAGGTTCCTTTTTGCATTACAGACGAGGGACGATGCATCTGAGAATAGGACTAATCTTCGGCGCGGCAGGAATAACAGGGGCGTTGCTCGGATCTCCACTGACAAAACATTTGTCGCCTTCGGCGTTGATGATGACGTTTGCAACCCTAATGCTCGTTGTTAGCATTATGATGCTTCGCCGAAAATCACCAGTTAAGGATAATGACGCCGACGAGGCTAGAGAATCATTGAGCATTTGGAAAGCCCTGTTATCAGGATTCGGAGTAGGGGTTTTAACCGGTTTTCTAGGTGTGGGAGGAGGCTTTTTAATAGTTCCGGCTCTTATAATGTTTGGAGGATTAGGGATGAAGGACGCAATTGGAACATCACTTTTCGTGATTTTTCTGAATTGCGTAGCAGGGCTGGTCGGGCATGCCAGCCAAAATCAGTTTGACTGGGGGTTGACGGCTTTGGTGACGGTTTTGGCGGTTTCCGGGACGATTCTTGGCACGCTACTTTCGCATCGCATTGCAGCTTCAAGGCTCCAATCAAGCTTTGCGGCATTTATTTTGGTGGTCGCTGTTTTCTTAATGACAAAAAATTACGGAGTTTTATTTGGAGGATAAATTTATGCAGTTCAAACAGTTTTACTTAGGCTGTCTTTCACACGCCTCTTACTACATCGGTTCGGATAAGGAAGCCATTGTTATTGATCCGCAGCGTGACATTCAGCAATATCTGGATGAAGCTGAGTCGCAGAATCAAGAAATCAAGTACATCATAGAAACACATTCGCACGCCGATTTCGTCAGCGGACATGTCGAGCTTGCCGAAAAAAGCGGGGCAGAGATCGTTTACGGCTCCAAAGCAAAGACGGAGTTTCCGACGCATAAGGTTAGCGACGGTGACGAGCTGACTGTAGGTAAGGTAAGACTTCGATTTTTAGAGACGCCGGGACATACTCCGGAAGGCATTACAATTTTGGCGGAAAATATGGAAGATTCGTCGCAACCGATAAAGATGTTCACAGGCGACACTTTGTTTATCGGCGATGTCGGCCGACCGGATCTAATCGGTTCGAAAGGATTTACGGCGGAAGAAATGGGTGGAATGCTTTTTGACAGTTTGCGCGGAAAGATTCTCCCACTGCCGGACGAAACGGAAGTTTATCCGGCACATGGAGCAGGAAGCTTGTGCGGCAAATCTCTGTCGAAGGAAACCTGGTCGACGCTTGGCGAACAGCGGAAGACAAATTATGCCTTAAAGCCGATGAGCAAAGAGGAGTTTGTGAAGGTGGTCGCTGCCGACCAACCCACGGTACCGGCCTATTTTGAGCAGAGCGCTGCGCAAAACTTGAAGGGCTCCTCATCGATGGAGAACCTGCCGAAGCCGGCATCAATGACCAGCCAGCAAATCGATGATTTTGACGGTGTCGTAATAGACGTTCGGCAGAATACGGTATTTGGATTGGGCCATGTCGGTAACTCGATCAACATTGGACTTGGCGGTCAGTTTGCGTCGTGGGCAGGAACACTAATCACGATCGGAACACCGGTCGCTATTGTTGCGGACAATCAGGAACAAGTTGCCGAAGCCTTTATGCGCCTGGCTCGCGTCGGTATTGAAACGGTTGCCGGGTTTGTCTTGATCGATGACTACGCGGGCAAATCAAAGACGGTTGAACAAATTTCCGTTGCAGATGCGAAAGAAGCGACGAAAAGCGAAAGTGTTCAGTTCGTTGATGTGCGGCGCTCCGCCGAACATGCCGCCGGGCATGCTCCGAATACTATCAACCTTTCCTTGGATAGTTTGGCAAAGGAAGTTGGGCGACTCGATCCGGAAAAGCCGACCTTCGTCATATGTCAAAGTGGGTATCGTTCGAGCCTTGGCACCAGCATCCTGGAAAATGCCGGGTTTAGCAAAATTTACAATATTTCGGGCGGAACCAAAGCATGGATGGACGCTGGTTTCGAGACGGACGTGTCTGCGGCCGCATGCTCCGCTTCCAAATGAATTGAAGCTATCGGCGGGAATCCCAGAAAGGGTTCTTCCGCCGGGCAAACAAAACAATAATTTTATGAAGACTACAATATTTTTTACTCTTATACTTTCAATCTTCGCCGTTTCTGCTTGTCAGTCGGCGCCAACTCAAAATGCGGGAAATGCAGTAGCGGGTAAAGTCACCGCCGATATAAGGCAAATAGCCGTCACCGATGCCAAAAAAGCGGTCGATGAAAAAGACGTCCAGTTCATTGACGTCCGTACGACTGAAGAATATGCGGCCGGGCATGCTGTAAAAGCGTCAAATTTTCCGCTTGATTCACTTGATAAAGATTTAGGTGCCCTTGATAAGAGCAAGCCTGTCTACGTTATTTGTCAAACGGGAAAGCGTGGTCAAACAGGTGCGGAGATCCTGCAAAAAGCAGGCTTCACGGATATTTACAATATTAGCGGTGGAACCTCGGCTTGGGTAAGTGCTGGCTATCAAACGGAGAATTAGAATGGACGAAATATATCGGATAGGCGGATTTGTTTTTATCTGGCTGCTCTTGCAGCTGGTAATTTTGCCGAATCTCGGCGTCAATACCTGACTCCGCGGAGCATGTAACGTCGAGTCTCGGCGTAAAAACAAAAAAAGTAACAAGTCAGTTGCTGAAAGTAAGGAGTCGCAGGAGGGGTAGCAAATGACCGGCAGTAAGAAGCATTGGGACAATATTTATACGGTAAAGGAATCGACGGAAGTCAGTTGGTACCGAGAACATTTGGAGAATTCTCTCGCCATGATCTTGCAGACGAAGACGGAAAAATCCGGTGCGGTTATCGATGTTGGAGGCGGTAGTTCGACATTGGTCGACGACTTACTTGCAAAAGGTTTCTCAAATCTTTCGGTTTTGGATATATCAGCCAAAGCTATTGAAACCAGCAAAGAACGTCTTGGAAATATGGCCGACAAAGTAAGTTGGATTGAAGCCGACATCACCGACTCCGTTTTGCCAGAAAATTTTTTTGATGTTTGGCACGATCGCGCGGTTTTTCATTTTTTGACTAAACCGGAGGACCGAAAAAAATATGTCGACCTCGCAGTGCGTTCTTTGAAGGTTGGCGGGCATATAATCGTCGCATCCTTCGGGATAAACGGTCCGGACAAGTGCAGCGGCCTAGATATTATCAGATACAGTCCTGAAACAATGCACAATGAATTCGGTCAAGGGTTCCGGCTTGTCGACAGTTTAAACGAAACGCATCAAACGCCTTTTGAGACAACACAAGAGTTTGTTTATTGCTACTGCCGAAAAGTCATTTGAAAGATTGCATTTCATGGCAGAGCGCCAGTTTAAGAAATAAAATGAATGATGAAAATAAACCAGAAGCTAGGAATGTAGCTAAAAAACAGACTATCCGCCAACGGATAGTCTGGCTTGGATTCTTGACGGTTGCAGCTGTGATACTGTTCTTTTTCGCTCCTCCATCCTGGTGGCAGTTTGGTGTTTCTCCAATTAACGGAAGGAAAGATGCAGTGAATTTTGTCCTTTTAAGGATGGATGGTGGCGACTGGAATTTTGCTGAACGGAGAGGAAAAGTAGTTGTCGTTAACTATTGGCATCGTGGTGTCCACCATGCCGCTTCGAAACTCCCGGATTGGTGAACGTCGCCAATGAATTCGAATCTCGCGGCGTCGAGGTGATCGGCGTGACAATGGATGAAGATCTAACCAGCGTGCCGCTTTTTGTGGAAAGATATCAGGTGAAATATCCAATTCTCGTTCCCGGTAATGACCCGAATGTCGGCTCGGATGGAATTGCTTTGCCGACGACTTTTCTCTACGACAAAAGCGGACGTTTGGCGAAAAAAATATACAGGAATCGTTCTTGAATCAACGCTCAAATCTGACATTGCACTCCTGCTTGCCGAAGATGGATAAAAAGGTTAAGAAAGAAAAAAGATGATTTTTCTCAAGAGGAGCGACGACGATGAAAAATCCGCTTTACAGCGCTTGAAGTCGACCGTAATTGGAGAATTGCAATGTATGCTGCAATGTATGCATGAAGCCGTAGGCAACCAGGACTGCGGCGGCAGCTAGGCCGAGAAGTAATGTGCGGCCGTTCTTGAGCCAAAGCAATTACAGCAGGCTCCACCGAACTCGCAAACGCCGGCGACAAGAAAGGTTAAAACCTGATCTTGGCATCTCCATAACCTAACCTGGTGGTCGTGAAGCCTCCGCAAAAATCCGCCGTCGATGAAGACGTTTAATCTCATCGCTAAAGGCTAAGCTTAACTCCTCCATGGACGAGACGCGGACTGGAAGGCAAAATACCGCGCGACCGGTCAACGACGAATGTCCGATCAAAGATGTTCTTCGCAGTTACAAAAAATGTAGTTTTCCACTTTTCGACCTTATAATTTGCCGTTGCGTTCCAGTAAGTCTGTGCCGAAATTGCGCCTATCTGTCCGTTTGGGGTCGGATCACCGGCATTTAGGTCATCGCCGAATTGGCGGCCGACAATAACATTCTCAACGAATGCGTCTATGCCGCGCGGGTGGGAATAGCCGAAGATTGATGTAAGCAAATTCTTTGGCGCGTACGGGAGCCGGTTGCCGGTGATAACGCATCCCAAACCTGAGATCCGGCGGTCCGGGGCACAATACTAATTTATTATGGATACCGATGTAATCGTGCTTAACCGGTCGCCGCGGAATTCCGCTTTTGGAAGAAATGTGTAAGCTGTGCGAATGTAAAAATTGTGAGCCGAGCTAAAAAGAGTGCCGCTGTCGAGCGAGCCAGTGAATTCGAAGCCCTGCTGCAGCGTTTTACCGCCGTTAGTAAATTGTGTACCGCTCGCAATTGAAGCCGCAACTATCTGATTCTCGAAGTCATTGCGGAAAAAGGTCGCAGCTACTTCTGCACCTCGGAACGGACGCGAGCGTGCGCCGATCTCATAATTCCAGCTTAGCTCGGAATCCAGATCGCGGACGCCGCCCTGATCGGTCACAACGTCCTCAACTCTCGGCGGTGCGAAGCCGCGATGAACGCCGGCGAATATGGTAGTGTTTTCCAACCCCGAATAGGCAATGCCAATTCCGGGAATTACCTGCGTCAAGGATGTTTTTCCGGTCACCCCCAAGCCGCCGTTTGCGAGCAGATTGGAACGCTCGTAATTGATATTTTCGATTCTGATCCCCGGCGTGAAAGCGAACTCCTTCCAAATAAATCGATTCTGGATAAAGCCTGAGTAGGCGAGAGCCTTCCGCTCAATCTGCTCGTTCAAAAAACCGTCCCGCGAAGTAGGAAGATCTCCGTATTTCCCAATCCGGTCCTGATCTTCCCGGTGAACGCGGAAGCCGATATTGAGATCGCTGCGAACCGGACCAAGATCGAAATTCACATTCAATCGCGGTTCAAATCCGAGGGTTAAATAGTCGCGAAGGTTTCCGCGATTGCCGCACGTCGTATTTAAATCTGCCAGACTAAAACAGTCTGCATCACTGATCGGGTTGTTCGGGTCAGTTGAGCGAAAACGCCTAAAAGGACGTTCATTGGAATTCGATGTTTGCCGCCACCAATCACGGGAAAAGTAATTGGAATAGAAATTCGTCGTCAAACTGATCTTCGAAGTCAGCACGGCGGCATGCTGCAGCGAGAACCCATAACGGCGGCCGTAAAAGAAATCGTTCTTAAAGATATTTTCTCTCTGTCCCGCCGCATATTCAGCTTCAGTCGCACCGGTATAGGTCAGATTTGAGTTTTCTCGGAAAAACGTAAATTTCGCCGTCAGTGCCTTCCGGCGGTCAATCTCATAAGTAGACTTGGACGCAACATCATACAGCTTGAAGCTGGTGTTGTCTCGCGAACCCATTCCACGTTTGTGATTAAAATTTAGAATTGTCCCGAACTTTCCAAATGTTCCGCCGAAGCCCGCTCCGCCGTTAAAAAAAAGAACGATTCCCGCCTTCAAGCTTGAAATTGAACGCTGGTTTGTCGGGCGGGTTAGGTGTGATGTAGTTAATCACTCCGGCGATCGTCTGCGGGCCGTAAGCAATTTGCCCCGAGCCTTTGAGAACTTCAATCAACTTCTTAGCGCTCGATAGGCGGATGGTAGTCCGACGCGTTGTCGCCGTATGGGGCATATGACAGCGGAAGGCCGTCTTCAAGCAACAGAATTTTTGTCGACCGGCTCGGATTCGTACCGCGAATCCCGATGTTCGGCCTAAGGCCGAATCCCTCTTCGTCGCGCACGTTGACGCCGGAAATCTTTCGTAAAGCTTCGGAAAAGTTGAATACCCGGGCATTCTCCAGCGATTGCCCTCCGATTCTTTCGACCGAGCCCGGCACCTCGCCAAGGCTCTCAGGCGATCCGGCCAGATAATCGGACGTGACGGATACCTCCGCTGCGACCGCAACTGCCTGAACAACAAAATCAATTGTATTAGTATCTTTGGCGGAAATCCGGAATTGGCGAACCTCGACGCCAAATGTTTGGGCGACAACCGATATCCGGTAGTTCCCCGCCGGTAGCGCCGTAAAACTGAAAATGCCGTCGCCGTCAGTAACCAATTTGCGATTGAACCTCACACCAACACTCGATACCGAAATGCGGGCTCCCGCAACGGACGGTGCGTTTTCATCACGGACAGTTCCCTGCAAACTCAAGTTATTTTGTGCGAATAAAGGAAGTGTAAAAATTAATAAGACGGCAAAGGAAAAAGCCGTGCGGAATAAAGACATAAATCAACCCTGAAAAAAATATATCTGTAAATGCAATTGAAATTCATTTTCAATAGAGGATAAGTCTATGGTTGTCAGAATTGCTTGTCAAACCTTTTATCCCGTTTTGTTAAGTATCAGACGAAACCGAGCGCCCCCGTCGGTATTTTCGGCAGTGAGTTTTCCCTCGTGCTGATCGACAATTTTGTGGGCTATCGATAGTCCTAATCCGGAGCCCTTGTCCTTGGTTGTAAAAAAAGGATCGAAAATCCGTCCGATGGCGTCTGGTGCAATGCCCGGCCCAGTGTCTTCGACTTCGACGATGATGGTGCCCTGATCCTGAAGCGTGCGGAAAATAACCTTCCCTCCGGCTGACACTGAATCAAAAGCATTTAAGGCGAGATTAAGAAGAACCTGCTCGATCTTGTCCCGATCCAGACCGACGGGCGGCAGGTCGGCAGCCAGTTCACTTTCCATCGATATTTTATGGGCGGCTGCCTGATGTGCGAGAAGGATGATCACAGACCGCACCAGCTCATTGAGATCTTCCGGCGTTTTGGATAATTTTGGAGGACGGGAGAAGGCAAAAAACTCATTTACAAGCTTATCGATTCGTTCTACTTCTACCTTGGCAATCCTGGCAAATTCACGTCGCGGGCTGTCTTCGGGAAGACCGTCTTCGAGAATTTCGACGGCTCCTTTGATCGCACCGAGGGGGTTGCGGACTTCATGAACGACACCCGAAGCGATCTCGGCAAGAGAGGAAAGGCGTTCAGCTTGCAGGAGCTGGCCGACCGTATCCCGCAGATCGCCGTAGGCATTTTGAAGCTCAGCGTTCATAAGCTCGGCTCGTTCATGCTCACGTCGTTTTTGATCCCCCAGCCAACCAGTTACCGCGCCGATGACAAAAAAAAGTGTGATTTCGGCGTATTGGTTAAGCGCGTAGTCGTAGTTTTGATGCTGCCAGTGTAAGGCTATGTGAGGCAAATACGATACGCCGGCAACCCCCGCAGCGCCCAGCCCGCCCCGCCAGCCGTACCAAAATGCGGCTAAAATTATGGGAATGTAGTAAAGGCGTTGATAAACCTGATGTAAAACCAAACTGTCCACCGGCGTGAAAAAATGAAGCGCCGAGACTAGCAGAATCATCGTGCCGATAGCCAATAAAGGTAAGAATCTTTTCATCTACCGCCATTGTAATTCAAATACTCGATTCCATTATCGTCCGCTTTCGATTTCGGTCGAATCGCCGGTTTGATGGTCCTCGATCTGAAACCTTAGAAACTCGTGAATTGCGGCGAGCGCTTCTGGATTGGAAGTATTTATTCTAACTCGCCCGCCTCGCTCACCTTTCTCGAATTCGAAGCGAATCTCGCCTTTGAGTTTTTGCATAACGGGAACTCCCGGCGGAGTTTTGCGGTGAGTCAGCATTGGAGTGCTAAAATTGCCCTCGCCGAACATTTGAGCAATATGTCCGAGATGTTTTTGGATTTGATTCAGACTTTCTACATCCCCTGCTTCTTTGGCAGTCACTTCAATTGCGCCGCCATCCGTCCAAAGACGGAAACGATGTGTTGTTTTTTGATGTGAAAAGCCCATCGCCTTGTCACCGCGTTCGTTTACTTGCAGCGAATGTGTATCATGCTGCTGATGAAATTTCTCATTCACGCTGTCTTTATTTTCATTCGCTGTTTCCGAGGTAGTACACGCCGTGAACGCCACGACTACCAAAATTATCAAATATCCTTTCATTTCATTTTACCGCCTTTTTTCTTTGAATATTTCGTCTGCGAGTTTCAATTCCTGTACCATTTTCCCTTTCCGAATCCGCGATAATAGATAACAGTTCGGCTGGTTCGCCGTCGCGATTTATCGCCAGCCTCATGTCCCAATCACCGATTATTGCTTGGAGTTCCGCATGAAGGATTTTCATATCGCGCAGTCTGTCCTCAATTTCGGCGAGTTTTATTGATGCCAATTGGCGTACCTTCGAGCAAGGAAATTCCCCCCTTGCTCGGTCGCCAAGAATTTCGGCTAGTTCCTTCAAGTTAAATCCGACCGAAATTGCACGCCGCACCAGTAGCACGCGCTGAAGAGATTCCACGGGATATAGACGATAACCTTTAACGGAACGTGGCGGCCGTAGGAGAACGCCCTTACGCTCGTAATAACGCAAGGTATCAGAGCTAACTCCCGCGAAACGGGCTAACTCACCGGCCAGCAAAAATCTTTTTCCAGGATTATCAAAACTCACATGAAGAAGTATAAAGGTTGGAACCAGTTCCAATGTCAAATGCTGTGCGGCTTCGGCAGGTTAATCATCAAAACTGAACTTCTGCATTCGGTATATCAGAGCACTACGGGTGATGCCCAAATAACGCGCCGCCCGTGATTGGTTCCCGTTGTGCATCGCAAGGGCGTAGCGAATGATCTCGCCCTCCACTTCCTCGAGAGAGATGCCGTCCGCCGGCAGCTCAAATTTTACATTTCCGAACACCTGTGCAGGACGGTTAACGTAATCCGGCAGGTCCGACTGACTCAGACTTTTTTCATCAGAAAGCACAACCATTCGTTCGATCAGATTTTCGAGCTCGCGAACATTTCCGGGAAATGAGTATTTCGATAAGACACCTGTAACTTCCCGCGTAATTTTCAAACGCGTGAATCCGTGTTTTTCTTTTGCTCTGCGAAAAAAATGATCAATAAGCAGCGGAATATCCTCACGACGCGTGCGAAGCGGAGGCATGTTGATCGGAACGACGGCAAGGCGAAAATACAGATCTTCCCGGAACGTGCCCTGCTCGATCATTTTTTCAAGATTTTGATTCGTAGCCGCGATGATCCGTACGTCGATTTTGCGCGGAACACTTTCTCCGATACGTACCACTTCCTGTTCTTGCAGAACACGCAGCAGTTTCGGCTGTAACGGAAGCGGCATCTGACTGATCTCGTCAAGGAAAATTGTCCCCCCGTTCGCCTCTTCGAATTTGCCTTTAGTGTCTGCCTCCGCGCCGGTAAAACTGCCTCGTTTATGCCCGAAAAGTTCCGCTTCGATCAAACTTTCAGGAATTGCCGCGCAGTTGACCGGTATAAAGGGCGCGTCTTTACGTTTGCCGGAGAAATGTATTCCCTTCGCGACTAGTTCTTTACCCGTGCCGGATTCGCCGGTGATCAGTACGGTCGCGTCGGAGCGGGCAACCCGTCCCACAATATTCATAACCGTCCGCATTTGCTGCGAATCGCCGATGACGCTTTCGAGTCGAAACTCCCGGCCGACCAGTTCGCGAAGTTGCCGGTTCTCGTTTTTAGTCTGGCTGAAGCTTAGAGCCCTGTCGAGCGTGAGCAGGATTTCGTCACGGTTAAAAGGTTTGTTTATATAATCAAAAGCTCCGGCCTTCATTGCCGCGACCCCGGTTTCGACCTCGCCAAAGGCGGTGACTACGATGACCGGAATCTCCTCATCTAGTCGTTTGATTTTTTCGAGCAATTGCAGTCCCGAGAGCTTCGGCATCCGCAGGTCAGTAATTACACTGCCTACCTCATTAGCTGTAAACAGATCGAACGCTTCCGACCCATCTGATGCCGTTAATACCCTGTATCCCGCTTCCAGAAGCTGGAACTCCAGAACGCGGCGCAAGTTTTCGTCGTCGTCGGCAAGGAGGATTGTTTTATTGACAGCGTGTTTCACGGTTTATTTTAAGGCTTACCGGCAAGTTTCTGCGACGCCAGCCAGGTTTCGATCGATTGCAGCGTTTCGATCGCCCGGGCTGTTTCACCTTCCTGAACGAGGCGGCTGAATTCAAAATACTTCTTTGCGAGATTATCTATGAGCGCGGCATCCGCACTTATTTCGGCCGCAAGTTGAGTTGCGCTTTCGTCCAACCGTACCGAGTTGCGATTCTGCAATCCCCGGATCGTGCCGACGATTC
>JANMSP010000246.1:0-8440 GCA_031389475.1 Pyrinomonadaceae bacterium | reverse complement strand
GAGCCGATCCCGGCGATCGTCCGCTATATCCGTGTTAGTTGATCGGATTCTCCTGATGGCTGTCGTCCGCCTTCAGATATCGCAGTGCCTCATCTCGCAGGATTATGCGACGGGAACCTTTCTTCGTGCTGACGAGTTTTCCATTCCTGATATCTTTGCGAATCTTGGGAGCGGATAGGGTGGATAAAGCAGCCAGTTCGTCAATTGAGTACGCGAGTTTCTCGGTTGTTATGTAATTGTCCATGGAAATACCCTCTGCTTCATATATGGCAACCTGCGTGCCGAATGATCAGGTATTAGATTGGTCGATTTTTCGGAAGGAACGTGGATTTTAGGGACTCAATTATGGGCGACTTTCGAACCAGTGGCTCAAGTGTGCACCAGACAGATCCCCCGCTTCGCGGCCATCTGCACCACTATTCAATCGAAAGCAAGCACCAGATGTTCACACGAGCTCTTCAGACTTCGAATTGTGATTTAAGATCACTCAGCTTTCGGAGTTCGGCGAACCATGGTTTCCGGACTCTGATCAGCCTCCCCCTCGTGACTTGTGGACTAAAGAAAGAAGGGGCTTTCGAATTTCTTCGAAAGCCCCTTCTTTCTTGTTCGGGACGACAAGATTTGACCTTGCGACCTCTCGCACCCCACGCGAACCAGGGGCATTTTCATACTTTGTCAAAATAGGTCAAAGCGCCTTAAAATCAATACTTTACCTCCATCGGCAGACACCCCACGATTCGCCTTGATGTAGGAAACTGCCACCAACTTTCTGTCTAAGAACAGCGATTCAAATTGCAACTTTCGGAACTTCGGCACCTTATTATCTTATCATTTCGTCTGACTGTCGACCACCTATTTTTCAAATTCAATTTGAACCCCGCCCCGACGAACCTCTCTGGATTCCCAGCATATTTCACGTTTCCCGCCACATCGTCAAGCATTTCGACGTTCGAAATATCGTTCAGGTTTCGCGTCCGCTCTAATATCGCAATGAGTAACAATGCGCCTGCATTTATTTGCCTATCTACGAAGTCAATATAATGCCTTCGCACCCAGAACTTAAAATCCTGTGCCTTTAGGGGCGTACGGGTTCGATTCCCGTCCCCAGTACCATAATAAGTTACTAAGCTATAACCACTTACGGGCTGACCAAGATAATAAGTCGGCCCTTATTTTGTTTAAAAATTATCTTCAGGGGGAATTTTCGGGGGAATTGTTAGGTCCTATTTCGTTTCTTTTTGACCTGCAAGGTCATGTCTTGTCGCGTAGTGCCCTGCGAAAAATGTTTAAAGTACGAGGTCGACTCTCGTCCCCTCAGATGGTGTTGCTGGAGCGCCCTCGGGTTAGAACTTAGGTTGGTGCGAACACGAATGCTCCCATCTCACTAACAATATCCGTGATTTCCTCGCCGACCGACGCAGAACTTAGACAACAGGAGATGAAGATGTTGAAATTGAGCCGCGGAGTAGCAGAATAACGGAGTGTCGAATCCCCGTAAACCGTTCATTTCTAAAAATCATTATCTTTATATAGTGCTTCTTGCATCTTTTCTCGTGACCCTTGGCGGTCAGTATAGTATCCGGATGGCTGGGGCTAATACATTTCTAGTCCGAGAAATGGGCTAGGGAAGCGAAACACGTCACGTTCTATAATCAAGGGTTATAAATGCAATCCCGAGCAGTCGTGACTGCGGAGTCAATTTGATCAATAGGTTAAGCCGGTCCGCTTGAAACGGCTTTTCTTGCTCAACGCAAATTTCCACCAGTTTTTCCTCGTCCAGTTCTTATAAGTTAAAAAAGTGTTGCGATGAATAAAGACGGTGGTAAACTGTTCCTGCATTACCGTAGCCCCGTAAAACTAGTTGAATATCGGACTTAAGGCACTACCCGACGGGCGGGGATTGTGTCTGAATCCCCGAAAATTACTTCATTCTGCGTCTGAAAATACCCAGAGCCGGCGACAAAACCGGTAAATGATAGTTTTTCTCAGCGAACGGTGCGTTTTAGAACAGGACCGTACATAAAAACAATCGATCTGCGTTCTAGATGGAAAGTTCAGACATTACTTTGTATAAGCAAGGACTTGTATGATCCCTAAAAAATTTGGTTACGAACCCATGATCGAGAATGAAGAGGATTTCGCTCCTTCCGACAAAAAGCTAAATGTTCTAGCCAAGGCGATGTCACAAGATCTTACCAAAATTCCTTCAGGGTACACTTACCTTGGGCAATTTATCGATCATGACATCTCCCTGGACTCTGCTGTTGTGGACCGACGTCCTCCTTGGGATATTATCCCTTACGAAAGCATCTACAATATGCGCACGCCCTGGTTAGATCTCGAAACCATTTACGGCCATAAAAATCCAACGAATATAGGCGAACTTTCACGGGCATCTATACTGGCACCAAATTCAGCGTTTTTGAAATTAGGCGATACTGTTCCCGGTTTACGAGTAAATAAGGTGTGCCGCGAAAAAGATCTGCCGCGCAATAAAGGTTTTGCTCAAATTGTTGATATGCGAAATGACGAGAACTTAGCTGTCGCTCAAACACAGGTTGCATTTATTCGTTTTCACAATGCGGTAGTTCGACACCTCCTGAAAGGCGGCGCGAAAAATAATTCAGACACGTTTGAAGGCGCACGCGAACTCGTCATCCTCCACTACCAATGGATTGTAATTCACGATTATCTTCCAAAGGTTATTAAACAGTCGGTCCTTGACGATGTTTTGAAAAATGGAAATCAATTTTATTTCCCTGAGGAAAAGCATCCTTATATTCCCTTAGAATTTTCAACGGCGGCTTTTCGCGGAAGTCACAGCATGATACGCAATTCATACAACTGGAATCGGATATTTAATGACGAACCGGCTCCGAGCGGCAGTCCGGCCAGATTGTATGAGCTTATGCAGAATACCGGAAAGGGTGGTTTAGGCGGCAAGTCTAATTTGCAGACTGACTGGCTTATAAATTGGAATTGGTTTTACAAGCTTTCAGGTTTTGCCCAGAATGAACGTTTTAATTATGCATCAGCGATTAACACAAAACTGGCTCAACAACTTGGATTCCTACTGGATCAGCAAGGCCAGCCCCCAATGCATTTCGCTAGGGAATCCTCACTCGCGGCTCTTGACCTATACCGAGCTCGGGCGTCGCGTGTGCCATCTGGACAGACTGTTGCCAAAACGATATATGGAACAGGGGGGCGGTCGCTAGAATCGAAGCAAATTGCAAATCTACTACCTCCGATCATAAAATCCTCTTTTTCCGAAGAAACGCCGTTATGGTTCTATCTGCTAGCGGAAGGAGAGATCGAGGAGCAAGGACAAAGGTTGGGCGAAATTGGTAGCCGCATTGTCGCCGAAACGTTGGTTATGTTGACCAAGCTAACCCGTCCTTCTATTTTTGAAAGCGACTTTCGACCTGACTCTGCATTAGCTTCTTACGAGGGCGAATTCGGAATGGTGGAAATGTTCGAGTTCATAGCCGATGGAGACCCCGAAGAACTAAATCCCGTCGGTGAAGAAGAGGAATGTGAATGCGAAGAATCGCAACCCGAAAGTCTGCATACTAGTAAAATTTAGGAGAATGAAAAAATGAAAATAACCCAAAAAATTAGAGCAATTAGGAGAGCTATTGAAGCTAATCCCGGTGGAGCTACGGACATCAGGATTCAAACCCAGTCTATAGCAGCCATACTTGGCGGGAATAATACCGCCGATTGGCAAGCCTATATGTCCAACTTCCATTCGAATCAGGATCAACTTAACCGTCTGATGGGTAATGATATACCCTTCATGACGCACCCTTCGGGATGGGGGCCAAAGATTCTGGCATATGTCGTATCCGGTGGCCCATGCGGAGGAGGAACCGGTCTGTCTATTCCTGATAAAATGGATTCCTCCTTCAAAGCTTTATTAGACTGGAATCTGCCGACGGCCGATGTAGTCGGAGTTAGTGAGCCATTGACGCCCGAGGCCCAGTTTATATTCGATCTCGAAAATGACGGTGTAGTTGACGACGACTAATGCTTTCCAAACGCGAGAATGATCCATTCCCGGCCTCGACTCTCCAAAGCGCGAGTATCGAGGCACTAAAAGCATTCAACCGTTGGTGCGCTTTGTGCGAATCTTTTTTACCTTTATCGGCCGAGGGAACGTTCTGGAGGTTCAGCCGTGCGAGCGAGCCTGGCGAACCGGTGCAGGGATGGAAGATTCACATCTCGGCGACGGTTGTAGAGGCTTGCGATCTGTTTGAAAGGGTTGCTCCTTTCCTTGCCTCTCGCAAGCTCAGATTTAAGGCACCGGGATCGCTTGCTCAATTGATCGAAATCAATTGCGGCTTGGCGTACGGCTACCAGCAGGTCGGCAAATTTATCACCGTCTATCCAGCCAGTGAAGAAGAATCGGTTGAGCTTGCGGCCGAATTGCACAAATTAACTTCGGAGTTTATCCCTGTCTCTGTCCCTTTCGACGAACAGTATCTGCCGTGTAGTTCGGTCTTTTATCGATACGGCGCTTATCACGAACGGAGGTTCACGGATAATCGAGGCTATATTCTGCCGGCTGTAGAAGGCCCGACGGGCGAACTGCTCCACGACGATATCACGAAAGCCGTTCCCGAATGGCTCACAGATCCCTTTCTGCAAAATGAGGCGGAAAACGACCCAATGGCCTTTTCAGAATCGACACCTCTTACCACAACTTACAGGATATTCAGGGGGATAACCCAGCGCGGCAAAGGCGGGACATACCATGCAGTAGACCTAAGCGGGAACGAGCCCAGGATATGCATTGTAAAGCAAGGACGTCGCCACGGGGAGACCTTTTGGAACGGGCAAGACGGCTATCATCTCGTGACCCATGAGCACAACGTTTTGACCGCTCTCGAAAAGGTTTACGATGGAGTGCCAAGAGTTTATTCGTCATTCGAACTACAAGAAAACTTCTTTCTCGCGCTGGAATTTATCGATGGCACAAGCCTTTACGATCTAATCAGATCGCGCCAACGCCGTTTGCCGATAAATCAACTTATAGAATACGCAGCCGCCATTATCGGGATCATTGAAAAAATAAGCGAGGCCGGCTGGATGTGGAATGACTGCAGGCCCGAAAACATCCTGATCGACAAAAAGGGCGTCATGCGCCCGATCGATTTCGAGAATGCTTACCGGGTAGGCGAAACGGCTCCCTTTGCCTGGAAGAGCCATAACTTTGCTGTGAATGAAGAGGGCAGGAAGTCGTCGGCAAATAGCGATATTTACTCTTTCGCGGCCGTCACCTACTTTTTGCTGACAGGTCGGTATTACGACGCGGGATCGCCGGTAAGGATAGAAAAATTGCGTCGGGATGTGCCGGTAGAATTTATAGGACTGGTCCACGACGTGTTAGGTGGAAAAGTTTTGAAGATACATACCATCCGGGCGAGACTGAAGAAGATCGCCGGGAATGTCTAAAGATTCGCACATCTCTTTAAGCCTTCGAATCTTGCGTCCGATCGTATCTCGGTGAAAATGGGGTCGGTGATAACAAACGGGAAGGGTGCAAATCTTTCCGTGCACGCTTTATTTAGATTTTCGAAGACCTTATCGGTTTCGCCCAGGCCAAGATAAATGATCGCGAATTCCTGGCCGGAGACAAAGTCGGACTGGGGGTTTTGAGCATATATTTCTAGATCCTCCAAGATCTTAAGCGCTTTGTCTTGGCGTCCGATCCGGCTGTAGGCCAATGCAAGCGGAGCGGCGCCATAAACCTGATCTTCCCTGTAAGTCACTTCAAGTATTTTAGCCGCTTCCTTGTTTTTCCCCGTCGCGATGTATCCTAGACTCCGAAAATAATTTAGGCGAGAGTGATTGGGAAAACTTTCGAGGGCCTCGTCCAAGTGCCGGTCCAGCGCCTGAAAGTCTCCCTGAAAATATAAGGCTCTAGCGATGGCGAGATTAGGGAGCACCCAAATGGGTGAAACCTCTTTTGCCTTTCGCGCCTCGGCCAACGATTCATCGTACCGGTTTCTCAGAACTAGTAGATTGGATAGGCCCGTATGGGCAAGAGTAAAATTAGGATCGCGCTTTATAGCTTTTTCCAGAAGGGCCTCAGCGGCGTCCCAGTCCCAGTGGTATCGTATCTTGACCATTCCCAAGGCTACGAGGGGTTCCGCGAGAGTATCGTCGATCTCCATTGCCTGGTTGGCGGCAAAAGCAGCCTTTTCCGCAGCCGTCTTCGGGTCGATCTCGCCCTTATGGCCGGGCACCGAGAATTCAGCGTACGCCGTTGCTAAACCGGCCCACGCACGCGCATAGGTCGAGTCAATGTTTACTGCTTTTTCAAAATGCCCGATAGCTCTTTTCAAGCCCTCCTTTGGCTGCATTTCAAACGCCTGACGGCCTCGAAGATACTCTAGCTTAGCTTCCCGCGATAGGGTGTTCCTCGCTGCCAACTTTTCCTTGTCCGCGAGGGTTATACCCGAGCTGAGTTTGTCTGCTACTCGCTCGGACACCACCTGCTGCAACCCTATGAGGTCCATTTCGTCGATTTTTTGCTCGCCGTTATCGATTATGACACCATCCAAAGTTCGGACAAGGTTTGTAAGCAGGATAAGACCGTCTCCCCGAGCTACTATTTTCCCCGTAAGCACGGCTTCTACCCCAAGTTCCCTCCCTATTGCCTGTGCATCTACCTCCACATTATGAAGCTCTTTTCTAAATGACTCGTCTTTTACCCTTATTTCCGGGAGATTTGATAATTGCTCGCTGATGCTCCGTGGGATACCGTCCGCAAGGTAATCGTATTCGGGCTTCGGATTGGCGACGGTGAAGGGCAGCACGGCGAGTGAATGGATGCTGCTGGCCTTGGCACGGACGAAGAGGAATCCGATGACCGTTGCGACGATCATTAAAAACAGGATGGCGGCTGTGCCCATTTGAAGGCGGCCAAGAGGCTTTCTGACACGCTTGCGGCGGTCGGTCGCATTCTCGATGGCAACCAAGATTTCGGCCGTGGACTGGAAGCGTTTTTGCTTATCGCGCTCCATGCATTTGGCCACGATGTCGGACATGTCGGTGGAGATACGCGAATCCACCGCGGTGAGGCGCGGCGGTTCATCGCCGAGTACGGCCGCAATTGTATCGGCCTGGCTTTCGCGGGCAAAGGGATTTTTGCCCGCGATCAGTTCGTAGAGCGTAACGCCGATGCTGAAAATATCGCTCTGGTAATCGAGCCGCTCGCCGCGGAGCTGCTCCGGCGACATATACGAAACGGTGCCGATAATTAGTCCGCTTTGCGAAGCAACGCTATGACCCTCAAGCCCGCCGACTGGTTTGACCAATTTCGCGAGCCCGAAGTCGAGCACCGTTATCTTGCCGTCCGCCTCGGGATCGATCATTATATTGGCCGGTTTTAGATCGCGGTGAACGACCCCATGCGAGTGTGCAAAGGCGGCCGCCTCGACGATCTGTTTTATTATCCGCGGCAGTTGCTCATGGTCGATCTGACCGGTCTTGATGGCCTCGGCCAGTGTCATGCCGGCGATGTATTCCATCGCGATAAAATCCTGCTGGCCGATTTGCTCGATGTCGTAGATGGAGCAGATATTTGTGTGGTTGAGCATCGCGGCGGACTGCGCCTCGCGTATCAGCTGGCGCTTCGCGATGTTGTTGTCGATAAAAGGATTGGCAAGGAATTTAAGTGCGACGCGGCGATTGAGCTTGGTATCCAAGGCATCGTAGACCTCGCCCATCCCGCCTTCGCCGATTTTCCAGCCCACTTCGTATTGGCCGATCAGGGTGCCCGCGAGCGATGCCGGGGGAACGGTCTGTGCACTCAGCACGGCCAGCCCAGCGCCAAACCCGGCGGATTCGAGAAATCCCGCGTCTTTTTCAAAGGCGGCTATCAGAGCGCTGACCTCAGGGATACGTTCGGGATCGGAGGCGCAGGCAACAAGCAGAAAGGGTTCGCGCTCCCTCGCCGGAAGCTCGATCGCCTCGTGAAATATCCGCTCCACCCACATCCACCGTTCGTCTATCATCCGCCTATCTCCTGCGCCAGCCACGCCTTCGCCATATTCCAATCGCGCGCGACGGTGATATTAGACACCTTGAGCACCTCGGCCGTTTCATCAACACTAAGTCCACCAAAATAGCGCAGCTCTACTACACGCGCCTTACGCGGGTCTTTTTCGGCCAGACGCGTCAGTGCTTCTTCAAGAGCAATTATCTCCTCTGCCTTCTGGTTGGACACGGCCATCGCTTCGGAGAGCGATACCTGGATGTCACCGCCTCCGCGCTTTAGCCGATTTTGATCGCGGATGTAATTTAGCAAAATACGCCGCATAAGGCTGGCCGCAATGCCAAAAAAATGGGCTCGATTCTGCCACTGCACGCGGTTTTGATCGACAAGGCGGATATAGGTCTCGTTAATTAGGGCCGTGGTCTGCAGCGTATC
>JANMSP010000233.1:0-14856 GCA_031389475.1 Pyrinomonadaceae bacterium | reverse complement strand
TATACGGTGCAGGGCGTTCCCGTCTCGGTGAAGGCGGTGGCGAACGTCAAGATCAAGGGTGACGATTCGAGCCTGCGGGCGGCATCGGAACGGTTTCTGGGAATGCCGCAGGACGTGTTTCATCAACTAGTTTTTCAGACGCTCGAAGGCCATCTCCGCGCGATCCTCGGAACCTTGACCGTCGAGGAGATCAACAACGACCGCCAGAGCTTTGCCCAGAAACTGCTTACCGAAGCCGCCGGTGACCTTGAAAAAATGGGTATCGGGCTGGACGCTCTGACGATCCAGGAAATTTCCGATGAGGAAGGCTATCTCGACGCACTCGGCAAACGCCGCACGGCCGAGGTCAAACGCGATGCCGAGATCGGCCAGGCCGAAGCCAACCGCGATTCGAAAATTAAAGCCTCGCTCGCATTGCAGGAAGGCGAAAAGGTCCGCCTCGAAACCGAAGCCCTTATCGCCCAATCGACCCGCGAAACCGAAATCCAGAAAGCCCAGGTTCAGGCGGAGATCGAATCGGAACGGGCAAAATCGCTGCAGGCTGGCCCGCTCGCCGATGCTAAGGCACAGCAGCAGGTGACAGTCGAAGAGGTCCGTGTCGAACGTGTCCGCACGCAGGAACAGATCGCCGTTCAGGAACAGGAAGTTCTGCGTAAGGAAAAAGAGCTTGAGGCAACAGTTGTAAAACAGGCCGAAGCCGACCGTAAAGCGTCGGTCCTGCGTGCTCAGGGTTTGCAGGAATCAGCCATTCTCGAAGCGGAAGGCCGCAAGCAGGCCCAGATCGCCATCGCCGAAGCCGATGCGCAAACGCTCGAACGCGAAGGCCAGGGCCGTGCCGCCGCCGTCGCAGCCGAAGGTAAAGCCGAGGCCGAAAAGATCCGAGCAATCGGTCTCGCCGAAGCCGAAAAGTTTGAGGCTAAAGGTTTGGCGGAAGCCAAATCAATTGAAGCGAAAGGTCTTGCCGAGGCAAAAGCGATCATGGAAAAAGCCGCCGCGTGGCGTGAATTCAACGACGCCGCTCGTTTGCAAACCATTCTGGAAAAACTTCCTTCAATTATCGAAGCGTCCGCACCCGTATTCCGTGCCGTCGCCGAACCACTCGGCAATATCGACAAGATCGTTATGATTGATGGCGGAAACGGTAATGGCAACGGCGACGGGCATTCGAGCGGTATAAACCGTTTCGCTCAAACCGCGCCGACAGTTATCTTTTCCCTGCTCCAGCAACTCCAGGCTCTCGGCCTGAATTGGCCCGAGGTCATGTCCCAATTAGGAATAAATCAAAACGGCGAGCCGGACGCCAAACCTGTAACGCCGGTAAAGCCCGCTCCAAATACCGGAATTTCAACGGCAACACCTCCAAAGCCGTTGGGTGAGCAATAGCTGCACGACCCGGCTTAGCCGTGCTCGCGACCGCTCTCGTGTTTAGTCTAGATGACGAGTTGCATCTATAAAATATTGGACTATATGTGCAACAAACTGATAGAATAATCGCGAGGCGTTTGTAGCCGCTGATGTTTGAAAATTTGGGATTGGGACAAAAAAATGCTTGGGACACTGGGACATGGGACAAGTGAGACGGACAAGGCCGCTGGTTTAAATTCGGCGAATCGCGTGATAGGCTCTAGTTTTGCTGCGATCACAATGAAAGAAGACATACAGACCACACGCCTCGAAAACGGGCTGACTATTCTCACAGACCGAATGCCGGATGTACGTTCAGCAACACTCGGATTTTTCTTTAACAAAGGCTCGCGGAATGAGCCCAATGAACTGAATGGCATTTCGCACTTTATTGAGCATACCGTATTTAAGGGCACCGAAAAGCGTTCGGCCCTGCAAATCGCGATAGAAACCGACCGGCTTGGCGGTAATCTCGACGCGTTCACAACGCATGAGGAAACGGGTTTTGCGATCAAGGTTATCGATAATCAGGTCGCGACGGCGTTCGACCTTATCGCCGATATGCTGACAAATCCGCTGTTCGATGAAAAAGAACTAAAAAGCGAGCGAAAGGTCATTATCGAAGAACTGAAAATGACCGAAGATTCGCCGGAGGAATTTCTCGGCGATCTGTTCAGCGAAAAGTTTTTTCCGCATCATCCGCTCGGAATGTCCATCGCCGGAACGCCGAAAACGGTGAAAAGTTTTAGCCGCGACATCACGCGAAGCTACTACGAACAGACTTTTAACCCGTCAAATCTCGTAATCGCGGCCGCCGGAAACATCGAACATAGGCAAATCGTCGATCTGGCGCAGGGCGTTTTCATAACTTCCGATTCCGGCCGGCAAGATGACGGCGTTTCGTCGCCGCAGTTCGGTGCTCCCATCATCGTTAAGCAAAACAAAAACCTCGAGCAGGCTCATTTGATTCTCGCGGTTCCATTTGTCGGTGCGGCGGACGAGAGGCGTTATGCGGCGGACCTTTTAAGCGGCATAATCGGCGGCGGAACATCGAGCAGGTTATGGCAGAAAATCCGCGAGCAGCGCGGCCTTGCATACAGCGTCGGGGCCAGCACGATAATGTTTCGCGATTGCGGATTTTTCTCGATCTACGCCGCAACATCTCCGAAACAGACGGAAGAAGTAGTGGATTTGGCAATCGCAGAGTTGCGTTCGGTTTTGAATGAAGGCGTCAAAGCCGAGGAATTGGAACTCGTTAAACAGCAGACTATCGCCTCGGTACTGCTGGGCCTCGAAGATTCGGCATCACGTGCAGCGTCACTCGCCCATTCCGAAATGCTGCACGGAAGGCAGATTCCATTAGAAGAAACTCTCGCAAAACTGGAGGCGGTGAGTAGCGAAGAAATAGACGAACTCGCGAAAGAATTTTTCGTAACCGAAAACATCGCATTCGCGGCACTTGGGAATTTGAATGGGTTGAAGGTTAAACGGAAGAGATTTGATGTTGGGCAATGAAATAAAGGAAACGTAGGTGGTTAAATGAAAACAAATCGCTGGCTCATATCCGGAATTGTAATATTCCTCGTCAGCATTTTGATCGGGGTTGCCGGAATAACTCAAGGTATTTTAAGATCATTCGTTGCGTTAGACCAAGCAGAAAATGCCGGTATCGGTGCAGTATCTTCAGGACTCGAGAGCGCTCTTATATTCAATTTGATTTCGCTGATCGGTTCGGTGCTTGGGATTGTACTAATCGTTATGGGCTCCGTTCGGGCTTATCGATCCTGATCTTTTCGTCAGAAGAAATTAGGATTGATCAGAATACGTATGTGATGGGATCTTTAACACTTGCCCGTTCGAATCCACGCAACCGCAACCCGCAGGAATCGCAGGTTCCACAAGCTAAATTCTCGTTTCTATAACAAGACCAGCTTAAATGCAGCGGCGCGTCTAGTTCGATTCCCTTTTGCACAATCTCAGCTTTCGATAAATGAACGATAGGCGTTTTGATTCGAATATTCGTTTCGGGTTTAGTACCTGTTTCAATCGCTTTCTCAAAAGCTTCGAAAAATTCCGAGCGGCAATCGGGATAACCGCTCGAATCTTCGGCGACGGCTCCGACGTAGATCGCATTTGCTCCGATCACTTCCGCCCAGCTCGTCGCTATAGCCAGCATATTAGCATTACGAAATGGCACATAGCTCGTTGGGATTTCTTTAGATTTAAGATCGGCGTTGGAAACACCGATTGAATAATCCGTTAGTGACGAGCCGCCGATTTGGGCTAGATATGCAATCGAAACATCCAGCCGTTTTGATATTTCGTAGTGGTCGGCAATGTCGTTGAATGCCTTGCGTTCACGATCTTCCGTCCGCTGTCCATAAGAAATATGCAAAAAGGAACATTTGTCATTCTCACGCAGAGCGATTGCGGCAGTCACGCATGAATCCATACCGCCTGATACGAGGACGATGGCATTCATTTGGCTAATCCTTCCTGCAAGATTACGGACAAACGCCAGATCAGCTCGTTTCCTTTGTTGTCCATCGAATAATGCACAACCGGCATGTCATCTACCGTGATGGCAATGGCTATACGGCCGCGCCGGGTATATACGATGCCGACATCGCTTCGAAGACGGTCGAGAGCTCCGGACTTGGAAGCAACCGGAACGGTGTCAAGCAAGTTTCGTCCAACACCGTCCGTGTACTGCTGGCGTTTCAGGATGGCGATCATTTCCGCCGATGCCTCTTTAGAAACGACCTCGCCGCGTTCAAGCATTTCGAGCAGTTTCGCCATATCCTTAGGTGATGAGACGCCGATGCCAAACAACTTGTTCAGCGGCTCATCAAAAGCTTTTGCGTCGCCTCCGCCGCCTATTTTCCGCAAACTCCGGGTTTGGTTCAACCCTAAACTATCCATCAAGGCGTTGACGCTGTTGCTTGAGATTTTATCAAGGATCATATTTGTCGCCGTATTATCGGAAACGACGATCATCAAATGGACGGCGGTCTTTAAATCGATCTTCAAGTTATTTGAAAACTCGCCGAGCACGCCCGATCCGCCCTGTTTGCCTGCCAATTCAAATTCATCCGTCCATTTGAGTTTGCCTTCGGCAACCTGGTGAAAAACCTCTGTCATTATCGGCAGTTTTATCGTGCTTGCAGTGCGTACCTGCTCACTGGCACGCAACGAGTAATCACGGCCGGTATCTAAATTTTTAGCATAAATCCAAACTTTGCCCTGGAAATCGCCGATCTCGGCTTTAACCTTTTCATCTAGTGTTTTTGGAGACTGCGAGATATCTGCCGGCTTTTTCTGAGCATAATTTAGTACGGGCAGTAAAATAATGACGACAAGTGCTAAGAGCCTTTTTTTCATATGTTTTAGAAGAGATAGCGGGCGGTTAATTAGTTAAACCCCTCGTTTATCCGCATCCCAGATGTACTTATGCAACTGCAGATTTAACCTTACCTTCAGTCTGCTATGTGATATCGCTCTGGCAATCTCAGACAAATTATCGATCCCGTGGACCGGCGAAATGAGTATTTCCTTCGTGAGATTTAACAAATCATATTCGGCGATCACTTTTTGAGCAAACTCCCAATCGGCGAAATCAGCCACGACGAATTTCACCTCGTCACTATCAGGCCGAAGCCTACTCAGATTCGGCCAATAATTTCGTTGCGCTTCCCCCGACGCCGGGCATTTAACATCTAAGATTACTTTTGCACGATCATCTATATTTTCAGTTGAAACATAACCGCCGGTTTCGATCAAAACCTCGTAGCCTTTATCGCACAACTTCTCAATGAAGGGAAATACATTCTTCTGCGCAAGCGGTTCGCCGCCCGTAACCTCGACCAGATTGCAGCCGAATTCATCCAATTTCGCATAGATGTCCTCGAATGAAACTCGCTCACCGCCGGTAAAAGTATATTCGCTGTCGCACCAGACGCACCGCATCGGGCATCCGGTAAGCCGCACAAACGAACACGGCCGCCCGGCGTGCGACGATTCGCCCTGTATTGAGAGAAAAATTTCGGTAATACGCAGGTCCATGAAAATTTGCCACGAATTACACAAATTACACGAATAACGGCTTTTTCTCAATTTAGAAGACGGGTCAGAGCCGTGAGCGGTAGCGAGCGGGGTTGTTTTCCTCAGCTGGAGATCGATTCTCGCTAATTGTTAATGCCCCGGTCGCTACCGCTCACGGTTCTGACATGCTTCGCCAAACTCAAATCGACCCACTTCCCCATTTGTGCTATTCGCGTAATTCGCGGCTAAACTTCTTTTCTCCGTGTATTTGCGTTAAAATTTACGAAAGGACAAATCTATGAGAGATCAATTGAAAAAGTTTATCGAATCCATCGGCCCCAATTCGATCGCCATTATTCCCGCCGCGCACGAAGCGAGACGCAGCTACGATACCGAGTACAAGTTTCGCCAGGATTCCGATTTCATGTATCTGACCGGCTTTCCGGAACCGGATGCAATTGCCGTTATCGACCCTGCGAGCAAAAAACCTTACACGCTTTATGTCCGCCCGCGCGATCCTGAAATGGAAACCTGGTACGGCCGCCGTCAGGGTGTGGACGGTGCAGAGAAGAATTATAAAGCCGACAAAGCGATACCGGTTGATAAATTCCAGGCCGAACTCAATCAACTTCTAGATGGTCACGAAAACCTTTATTACCGCTTCGGCGTCGATGAAAAGCTCGATCTCCAAATTCTGGCTTATTTGTCGGGCCAGCGGCAGCGGAGATTGAAGACTGCGTATCCGCCGCACACGATCATCGATCCGACGATCCTCATCCACGAGATGCGCCTGTATAAAACGACCGCCGAAGTCGATTTGATGCAGAAAGCCGCGACCATCTCGGCGGAAGCTCATGTCCGCGCGATGAAGGCGGTCAGGCCCGGAATGAACGAATTCCAAATCGAATCGCTGATCGAAGCTTACATGCGGGAAAACGGGGCCAGCGGCGTAGCTTACAATTCGATAATAGGCGGCGGCGATAATGCGACGATCCTGCATTATGTTGAGAACAACCGGCCACTCAACGACGGCGACCTGCTGCTCGTCGATGCCGGTGCGGAATACGATGGTTACGCCGCGGACATTACCCGCACGTTCCCCGTCAACGGTAAGTATTCGCCGGCCCAGCGTGAGGTTTACGATGTGGTTCTGGACGTGCAGATCCAATGCATCGAGGCTACAAAATCGGGAAATACGATTAAAGGAAGGCAGGAACTTTCCATTGAGCTACTTACGGAAGGCATGAAGAAACTCGGACTTCTTAAGGGCAAAACGAAAGATCTGATCAAGAAAAAAGAGTACATGAAATATTACATGCACGGCGTGGGCCACTACCTGGGTATGGATGTGCATGACGCCGGCCGCTATTTCACAGACCAGACCGCAAAGAATTCCCGTCCATTTGCTCCGGGTATGGTTCTGACGGTCGAGCCGGGGCTTTATATTCCGCCCGAAGACAAGTCCGCCCCGGCCAAATATCGCGGCATCGGCATTCGTATTGAGGATGACGTACTGGTCACCGAAGACGGCAACCGCAACTTGACCGCGGCGGTTCCGAAGGACGCCGGCGAAATAGAGGCCTTAATGGCAGCGTAGAAAAAGTATCATCGAATTTAGCACGCGGGCTTTTGCATCGGTTCCATAACAATGATCGCAACATAACCGTTGCGGTTGATACGGATATTTATTGCCGGGTGCGGTGTGAGAGCGGTTAATTTGAAGATGTAACCATCCACAGCTTCGGTTTCGGGGCCGTTGGAATTTAGTTCGATGATCTTCGGCGATTTGCCGTTTTTGGTGATTTGGATCTTTATTTTGGCGTTACCTGCCCACACGCAGTCCGTACCAATCGGGCAGCGGGAATCTTCTACGAGTTCAAGAAATTTCACCGTGAATTTAGTACCTGAAACACGCGCCTGCTTGTTTACCTGCACTCTTACTTCTTTTGCACCTTTCGCCTGGGCGATCGCCGATCCGCCTAAAAGGAAGGTAATGAGAAGTGTCAGTAGTAATGTTTTCATAGGTTAGCCCTCGCTCACTTTGAGGAGATTTTACCCAACTACGTTGCAATAGATCAGCGACCATTAGCAATACGGTTCCTGCTTCCGAACTAAAGCTTTTTACTCTTCTCTATCTTCTCAATGATCGCGTTGGCGAAATCCGCGGTTTTAGCGGTTCCGCCGAGGTCTTTAGTACGCACATTTCCTTCCGCGAATACGGCCATCATCGCGTCTTCTACGTTTTGGGCAGCATCTTTTTCGCCGATGTACCGAAGCATGAGGATCGCGGACATGAGTAGAGCCGTTGGATTTGCGATTCCCTGCCCTGCAATGTCCGGTGCAGAACCGTGGACGGCTTCGAAAACGGCTCCCTGCTCGCCGATGTTAGCTCCCGGAGCCAACCCTAAACCACCGATCAAACCGGCGCACAGGTCGGAAACGATGTCTCCGTACAAATTTTCCATCACCATTACATCGAACTGTTCGGGCCGCATTACGAGCTGCATGCAGCAGTTGTCAATGATCTTGTCGTCAGCCTCGATCTGCGGATAATCCTTCGCGACATTATAAAAACATTCCAGGAAAAGCCCGTCCGAAAGCTTCATTATATTGGCCTTATGCACGGCGGTGACTTTCTTTCGGCCGTTGTCCTTGGCGTATTCAAAAGCGTAACGCGAAATGCGGGTCGATGCTTTTTCGGTTATTACCTTTATGCTTTCGACCACGCCGGGAACGACTATATGCTCGAGTCCAGCGTAAAGGTCTTCCGTGTTTTCGCGTACGATGACCAGATCGATTTCAGGGTAACGGCAGGAAACATTGGGCAGAGCCTTGATCGGACGGACGTTCGCGTAAAGGTCGAGAGCTTTGCGAAGGCCGACGTTGACGGACGTAAAACCTTTACCGATCGGCGTCATTATCGGACCTTTAAGCGCGATCTTGTTACGCCGCATCGATTCGATCGCCGCATCCGGCAGCGTCGCACCGTATTTTTCAAGAGCCTGAGCGCCCAGAATTTGGGTTTCCCATTGGAACTCAGCATCCGAAGCTTCAATGATCCTAACGGTCGCCGCGACGATTTCCGGCCCGATGCCGTCGCCCGGAATTAATGTGATGGTGTGTTTCATTTAAGTTTTTACGCTGCCGTCTGTTTTTACACGGATGTTTTTGTCATTATAATTCTAAGTTTAATAATCAAAGACGGCAAACTGGCATTTTGATGAAATCGGAAGTTTTAATTATCGGCGGCGGCGTGATCGGCCTCAGCATTGCCCGCGAGATGCATAAAAACGGCGCCAGTGATATCACGATCATCGAACGAGGCAAGGTGGGCCAGGAAGCTTCGTTTGCTGCAGCGGGAATGCTGGCGCCGAATGCCGAGACCCACAAGATAGACGATTTCTATAATTTTTGCTCGGAATCGAACAGGCTTTATCCGCAATTTGCGGCGGAACTATTTGAGGAAACCGGCGTCGATATTGAACTCGACCGCAGCGGTACACTTTATCTGGCGTTTAGCGAAAACGATTCGGCTGAGCTCAAAAAACGTTTTGATTGGCAGCGAAGTGCCGGGTTGAACGTCGAACATTTAAGTTCGCAAGAAACCTTGGCGGCCGAACCGTTTATCTCACCGAAAGTCCGCGAAAGCCTGTTTTTTCCGAACGATTGGCAGGTCGAAAACCGTAAATTGCTTATTGCTTTACGCAAATACGCTGAGATCAACGGCATCAAGATTCGCGAAGGTATCGAGATCCGGGAGATACTGATCGAAGGCGAAAATGTGATCGGGGCCGCGTCGGATGATGAAAAGTTTCTGGCGGATATTACCATTCTTACAACCGGTGCGTGGACTTCGCTCATCAAATTGGGCGAAACGGTTGTGCCGGTTACGGTTAAGCCGATCCGCGGGCAGATGATAAGCTTTCATCCGCCGGAGAAGATTTTTCGCAGAGTGATTTACAGCCCTCGTGGTTATATTGTGCCGCGTGCCGACGGGCGGATTTTGGTTGGTGCCACGGTTGAAGACGTTGGATTTGATAAGAGTACGACGGAGGAAGGCATATCTTTTTTACGCTCCGTTGCGTCGGAAATCGCTCCGTCTTTAACCCATTTAAAGATCACTGACTGCTGGGCCGGATTACGGCCGTTTGCGGACGGCGGACGACCCATTATCGGCGAGATTGACGGATTCAGGAATTTGATCATTGCGACAGGCCATTACCGAAACGGAATTTTGCTGGCTCCATTTACGGGAAAGATGGTGGCCGTTCTAGGCAGGAGCTTGACCGTTAGGAAGGGCTTTAGCGCTAACCTATAAGAAAGTAAGAAAGCCCTCCCTGACGGTCAGGCTTCTGCAAAAAATATGCGTATTTGTTTTATCTTCATAATCCTAGCACTTTCCGTGTCCGCCCAATCGCGGAGGGTTAATCCTAATAACGTACCGGCCAGTCCGGCGGTAACTCAGGCGAACGACCTAACAGTCAAGCAAATGTTCGATGAAACGAATGCTTACAGCAAAACGAAGTTCGCCGAATTTGAGCTAAAAAAAATACCTTACAGCGAAAACCTACGTCTTCAGACGGATCGTGAGAAAAGGCAGTTAGCGGCGAAATATTCCGCCATCGCTTCATCTCGTGCTAATCCGACAGGCGAAGACCTGTATTACCTGGGTTTTCTGCACTGGATCGCGGAAAATTTCGATGGAACGGCGGAGAATATGAAAAAATTCCTCGATTCGGAAAGTCCGGCGGCAGACCGTTCTCAAACCGCCCGGTCGATGCTCGTTTTTATCTACGCAAAGCAGAAGAATTTTGAAGAGTCCCTTAGAATACTTGCCGAATATCAAAAGGCTGGTCCGGGAAAAATGAGCGAACGGGCGCGAATGGAAGGCGTGCTCGCCAAATCGTATCTCGAAGCGAAAAATTTCACTGCCGCCGGCCCGCACGCAAAGCGGGCATTTGAAGCCGCCAAAACAACGGCGCTCGATCCCTCGTCACCCGCCAAAGGGTTCGACGACCTTCTCGACGCCGGAATGCTCGTATTCGAATCTTACAAAGCAGTCGGCGATACCAAAGAAGCAGACCTTGCACTCCTTGAAATGCGATACACAGCAGCTTCCCTCGGGAATCCCAGCCTCTATTTTTATGCGGCCGACAAGCTGATCGTTTACCAGATCGAAACCGGCAGAAAGCCATTGGCCCTCGAAAATTACGCTGCGGCTTTGACTCAGGCAGCAAAAGATTTCACAACTAAAGGAGTGCAGTACGAGATCGTTCAAAAACTGAAGAAACGTGAGAAGCATTATAAATTACTAGGCGAAACAGGCCCGGAACTTGCGAATATCGACAAATGGTTTAGCGGTGAACGGCAAACACTGGCGGGTTTACGCGGCAAGGTCGTGCTGCTCGATTTTTGGGCGATGTGGTGCGGGCCGTGTTTCGACGCTTTTCCTTCGCTGATCGAATGGCATCAGGATTTCAAAGGCGAGGGCCTCGTTATCCTCGGAATGACCCGGTATTATGGCGAGGCCGAAGGCTTTCCGGTGGATAACGCGGCCGAGACAGCGGCATTGCAGCGGTTCAAGACAGCTCAGCGTTTGCCCTATGATTTCGTAGTGACGCAGGGCCAGCTTACGCAGATGGCCTACGGGGCCGCCGGCCTTCCCACTGCGGTTTTGATTGACCGTAAAGGGAAAGTACGCTACATAGAAACTGGAACAAATCCGAGCCGGCTGGTGGAAATGCGCGAAATGGTGCTAAAGCTTTTGGCGGAAAAATAAGCGCCGGGTAATGTTGACTTTTAATATTTCAAGTTGCTTTGGCGGTGCACTGGTGCCGGGATAAAGATTCAAACACGGAGATCACAAAGTGAAGACACAGAAAACCCGAAGGGGAAACCAGCAATTACCCTTGATTTGCGAAGGCCGTCATAAATCATTCCCAGTGACGCAAAAAGGCTGTTGGGGGCTACGTAAATTCGAAGATTTCAGCTTCCGCGACATCGCCTATTAACATACTTGCGGGAAACGAAACGTAGAAAACATGACATCGCCAATTATGGCGGCCATAATAGCGGCGTGGTCATCTATTCTTGTTCGGATTTCGTTCCTCTTGTTCCGTGGTGAAAAATCTTTTCTTTTACCATGGAACAGGATGAACAAGAGGAACAGGAATAAGAGGATTCGGGGCGCTGACCCTACTTCTTAAAGCAAAAATTATTATGTCAATAGAACTTGGCGCGATCTTCAGCTTGCCTTGCGGTTGGCAAATCAGCAAGATTGATCATGCACTCGGTATCTTAAAAATCAATGAAATCACCGGCGGCCGCAATAACCAAAACGCAGAGTTTCTACGACCGCATCGCGGATGTTCACAGCCTCGCTCTAAAGTTGAACGGTTACCGTGCTTCGGTTGCCAAATACCTGCGTTCGCTCGATCTTGAGATTAACGAAAATTCCTACGTTTTGGACGCCGGAAGCGGAAGCGGCATTGTCACACTCGGCTTCCAGGACGCCGGATTCCGGCCGAAGAAAACGATCGCTTTCGATCTTTCGTACAATCTGCTGAAAATCTCCGCCGAGCAATTTCGAAAGGAAAAAAAGATCGACGCAGCGAATATCGCCGCGGTTCAGGGAAATGTGCTTCAACTTCCCTTCGAAGACAATACCTTTGATTTGATACTGACCTGCGGCGTGCTTGAATACGTGCCGCTCGACGACGGCTTGCGGGAAATGGCGCGTGTATTGAAAGTAGGCGGCAAGCTCGTTTTTATTCCGGTTAAACCTTCGCTCGTCGGCTCGGTGCTCGAACTCTTGTATAAATTTAAGATTCACCCGGTTGAGAATGTAAGAAAGATTTCACAACGGTATTTTACAATCGTCGGGAATCACGAATTTCCAATCACGGAGCCGATCGGATGGTCAAAAACGATATTCCTGTTAGAGAAAAAACAGCTCGGGTGACCGCAAAACCACTAATTATCGCCCATCGCGGATCGAGCCTGCTCGCACCGGAGAATACTCTCGCCGCATTTCGCCGCGCGATAGACGACGGAGCCGAAGGCATCGAATTCGACGTACGGCTGGCGAAGGATGGCGTTGCGGTCGTTTTTCACGACGCGACCTTGAGCCGCACGGCGCGGCGCGAAGGCCGCATTTCGGATTTCGATTCGGCCGAGCTTCGGGAATTCGACATCGGCTCGTGGTTCAGCGAGGTCAAACGTAAATACGCAAACCCGGAATTCGCAAAGGAACGGGTGGTGACGCTCGGGGACACGCTCGCGTTTTTGAAAGGCTTTAAAGGTTTGATCTATGTTGAATTAAAATGCCGCGATTCGGAAGTTGCTCTGCTCACAAAAGCGGTCTGCCGGGTGATCCGGGATTCAGACCTGATCGGCCAGATCATCGTCAAAAGTTTTAAGCTAGCCGTGATACCGCGTGTCCGGATGCTCTGCCCGATCGTAAGGACGGCGGCGCTTTTTGCTCCGAAGATCATGACGATCCTCCGCAAAGAGAAACACTTGGTAAAGATCGCCGACGAATTCGGCGCGGACGAAATTTCCATTCACTTTTCACTCGCCACGCAAAAATTAATGGAGAAAGCTAAACAGCGAAATCTGCCGGTAACGATCTGGACCGCGGACAGCCCAAGATGGGTCAAACGCGGAATCAAGCTGGGGCTGAATGCGATAATTACAAATAATCCCGCGCCGCTCCTGGCAAAGCGGCTCGAGATTTTGAAGAACATTTAACTACCGGAACACAGGCACCTGGGAACGCAGGCAACTTGCCTGCCCGCGGAGTCCACGAACGGGTTACGTAGCGGCAAAGAGCTTCAATGGGAACGGCCTGTTCGCGTTGAAACAACGCTCATCCGGACGGGAGCGTCCGATGGAGCACGGACGCCTCCGTCCGTACGCGAAGTCCGCGACGCATTAAGGCTGCCGCAAATCATGTTTGGCGGCTGAAAGGTTTGTTCGCGTCGAAGCGACGCTCATCCGGACGGGGGCGTCCGTGCTCCGCGAGGGCGTCCGTGCTCCGATTAATTAATCCGAAAAAAGTATTTATCGCGTTTCAATTTTGCCGATAATTTAAACTAGGTTTAATATTATGGAGTCATAAACTTGGCTTTCGGCAATTATACACTTTTTAAATAATGAAATTTTACGACGACATATTAGGACTGATCGGAAAAACGCCGCTTGTGCGGATCAATCACCTGACAAAACCGCACAATATAAAAGCACAGGTTTTCGCGAAAATGGAAAGCCTTAATCCTGGCTACTCGGTTAAGGACCGTATCGGCATATCGATGATCGACTGGGCCGAACGCGAAGGCGTCTTGAAACCGGGCGGGACTATCATCGAGGCAACGTCGGGCAATACGGGAATTGGATTGGCGCTCGTGGCGGCGGTTCGCGGTTATCGCTGCATTTTTGTATTGACGGAAAAGGCTTCGGTGGAAAAGGTGCGGTATCTGAAAGGCTTGGGTGCCGACATCGTCATCTGCCCAGCGGCGGCGAAACCCGGAACGCCCGACCATTACGTCGCGACCGCACGGCGAATTTCGGAGGAAACACCGAACTCTTTTTATCCGGATCAATACAATCACCCGGAAAATCCCGCAGCCCATTACCGCACGACCGGGCCGGAGATTTGGGAAGACACCGACGGCAAGATTACGCATTTTGTTTCGAGCATCGGCACCGGCGGCACGATCAGCGGAACTTCACGGTATTTAAAAGAGAAGAACCCTAATATAAAGATCATCGGCGCCGACCCGTACGGCTCTATATTTAAAACTTATAAAGAATCCGGCCACGTTCCCGAAGCGACACCGTATCTCGTAGAAGGCATCGGCCAAAATCTGCCGGTCGGCAACGCGGATCTGAGCATAATCGACGAGATCGTCAATGTTACAGACCGCGATTCTTTCAGCCTTGCACGGCTGCTTGGTCGGCGCGAGGGAATATTTTGCGGCGGCTCGACCGGGACAATTTTTGCTGCGGCGTTGAAGGTCGCCAAAGTGCTCGACGAAAACGGTCTCGTAGTCTTTATTGTCTGCGATACCGGCGAGCATTATCTCAGCAAATTCCATTCGGACGAATGGATGAAGGAAAAACTGCTGCTCGAACCGCAGCGAATTACCGCAGGTTTAATTGCCGAGACGAAAAATTCCGGCGGGCCGGTCGATCTTATTTTCGTCACCCCGGATGAGATGGTCAGCTCGGCGATCACGAAAATGAACGAAAGCGGCGTCACGCAGATTCCGGTATTGGCGGATAACCGCTCGGTCGGGTCTTTGCGTGAAAGCCGTATTTTAGCCAAACTCATCGAGAATCGCGATCTGCTGAATTCGACCGTCGGCGACGTGATGGACGAAAGCTTTCCTGTTTTGGAAATGGATACGAATC
>JANMSP010000320.1:0-9908 GCA_031389475.1 Pyrinomonadaceae bacterium | reverse complement strand
GGATAAGACTTGAACCACGAAAATACACAAAAACACACAAAGCAGAATCTTTTTAGTGTTGTTTCGTGTATTTTCGTGGTTTCAGTTCCTAAACGCCTGAAAACCACAAACACAAATATTTAACTGGCAACTCAGGTTACTTAATGTGATGAAGAACAATCCGATACTCTGCCGCCTGGCGGCTTCGATCTTGTGCTTAAATTTAGCCTGCGGCAGTGCTGCTTTAATAATACGATATATAAGTCATTCCGCCACCGGTCGTGACGGCATCGAAGTCTTTAACATCCTTTAAAAAGCCGGAGATAACGAATAGTCGGGCGATCGAGCGTGAATCATTTCGCTGAAAACGGTCGGACAATAGGTTCATCCGTGCCAGGTCGGCTTTTCCAAGCATTTGAAGTTGAGTTATACAACGGAAGATAAGCAGTTCGTCTTGGGAATTTCCGGCGATCGTCATTACCAGCTCTCCCTTCTTGAAAGATGTAATACGTTTGTTGTACTTGCTCAAAACTGACGATGCCTGAACGACTTCGTTGATCTGATCGACTATCGGTTCGAATAGACGAAAGGCCAGGTCGGGCTCAACGACCGCATATCCTTTAACGACTTCCATCAGGTCATACAATTCGTCTTCATCTTCCGGAAACTCGGTTGCGAGTGCCTTCGCGTCCTTCATCAGGCTTTTGGCGGTTTCGATGTCTTTTTCCGTATTTTTCCTATGAAACTGCATTGCGAGCGCGACCAGCCTTTGAATCTGCGTTTTCTTTTTGGTCAGATTGCCGATCATCTTTCGAGCTTCGTCGAGTTTTCCGGCTGAGGCTGAACGGGTAATGCGGGAGGATTCGAATTGCTCCAATATCCGTTCGCGGTGCTTCTCATCGGGAATCTGGTCGATCAATTTCTTTGCTCTCGCGTCGTCGTCGATCCCCGCGATCTTGGAGCCGAGAGATTGGTAGGCCATCGTCCTGTCCATCTCACTGGTGAGCTTGAGAATTTCCGCAATAAGTTCTTCGGGCGTGGAGTTGCCGTCCCACAGCTTTTGCCGCTCCTGCATATTCTTCACCTCGGGCGGCATATTTTTCATCAGCGCCGCCTGCCGCTGTTTGAGGACCGCGATTCTTTCCGGCACCAATTTTTCCAGAGCAGGCATGGCACGCGAAAACGACATCGAGATATTCATCGAATTCGAAGGCTGAAGAAAAGTATCGGCAACTTTGTCGGCAAGATACTTCAGTTGAGCGTCAGAAAATTTGAACTGCTTTTCCTTTGGGGCAGTGGCCGTGTTCGGATTGGTAGCCATTTGCAGGAAATTCAAGGCGGCCTGTAAGTCATCCTGCCTTTTGGAGAGATCGCTGTCGACTAGTTTTTTTATAACGTCATCAGCTAAAGAAGCGGCTTTTTTCTCGTCTTTTTTGTAAAGTTTTTGGAGCAGCGGCATCACGTTCCAGGAAATGCCCTTAGCGATGCTTTCCTTTATTAGCTTAATGGCCTTTTCCGGATTTTCGTCCGCGGCGAGTAAAGCGAAACGTTGTTCTAGAGCCACTTCCTGACGGACGCGCTGCGAATCCATGTTAAAACCGATCGAAGCGGCGTCCGCTTTGGCGGCAGGCTGTTGAGCTTTCAGCATTGCTTCCGCAAGCTTTGCAGGCCGCGACTGCACCAGCATTTCGAGCGCGAGTTCCGCATCGTGTTTGGCGACGAGCGGCAATATTTGATTTCTTGCCGGATTGAAATCCCCGAAAACAATATACATTTGGTCGCTGGATTCAATCCGTTCTTTCTCCGTTTCACTGTTATCCGCCAGTATTTCGGCGAATGCGTTGCGAAACATCTCTCGCGCCCGTTTCTCGTCCAATTTCCAGTATAGATCGCCGGCCATTCCATAAACTATCGCCCGGTTTTTCGCCAGCCGAAGCCCGGGAGCATCGCCGGTGACCTGATCGAGCATTCGCAGGATTTTTTCATCCGTTTCCTTTTTGATTTTCTCCTTCTCCGCGTCGGCCTCAGTCGGCTGGGTTTGAGCTATGGCCGAGGAGCCGATCGCGAATATTAACAAAGCGGTGCACAACAATTTAAAAGAGCGCATGAGAATCTCCTGTTCGAGTGAAATGATGACGAGCGCGGCGATTATAACACTGTTTTAGGACGTTAGTTAGGTTTTTTATAAGTTCTGAGTTCAAGCTTCAGTTTGTCTTCGTCCTTCGGCTAAAGACAAACTAAAGTTTGAACTCAGTACCTTTATCTTTTTGGCTGCGGCGTTTTGTCGAAGGTGCGGCGGTAATCGTCGCCGGTGAGGGTGACGGTCTTGCACATTTCATATAGACGAGAGCGGAGGCGGACGCCGATGCGATCTTCGAGAGTTTCCTCGCGGTCGGTGCGGCGTTCGTCCAGGTAATTTGTCGTGAAGATCGTTAGTTTTTTATCGTTGTAGCGGGTATTAATAATGTGTGCCATCGTATCGAGTACCCAGTCGGTCGGTTTCGAGGAGCCGAGTTCGTCGAGCACTAAAACATCCGCGTTAAAAACCGGAGAAAGGACGCTTAGCTCCGAAGAACGCGTGTTCGAATTGTAAGAATCCTGGATCTGCTTTAACAGAGATCCAAATTCGTAGAAAAGGCACGAGAAGCCGCGTTCCAAAACCATTCCTTTTAATATAGACACCGCCAAATGCGTTTTGCCGACTCCGACCGTGCCCATGAAAACCAGGCCGCGTTCTTCGGCGGGATATTCATTGGTCAAAATAAGTGCTCGTTTCAGTGCGCGTTCCTGCGACAGGTTTTGCGGCTTGTAGTTGTTGAAATGGCAATCGCTGTAGCGTGCTGGCAGGCGAACTTTGTCGAGATGTGTTGAATGAGCGCTCTGCTTGCGGCACGCGCACGGGCGGGCGCCCTTACCTGCAACTACTTCCATTCCAGAGCCGAAACATAGCGGGCAGACCTCCGAAATTTCGGGCAGACCATCGTAATCGATATCGAAAACTGGATCGGGAACGGCTTTAAGTTTATGAATTTTGGAACTTTCTTTAGGCATAAAGGCAAGTTTGAATTGTAGCATCAAGTCCGAAGGAACGCAGGCATTCTTGCCGGCCCGCGGATGGAACGCGGACACCTTTGTCCGCCCGCGGAGTCCGCGTACGCGTTACGTTGCTACCACACATTTTGGCCGCGAAAGGCTTTTCGCATCCAAGCGACGTTCGTAGCGGACAAGGATATCCGCGTTCCATCAATAATTTCCCGCAACAACCGTCGTTGTGATGCCACTTGCTTCCTGTGCGATTTTAACTCCAACGCTTGCACCAATCCGCGTTGCACCTGCTTCAAACATCGCACGGGCATCGTCGATGCCTTTTACGCCGCCGGAGGCTTTCACTCCGAGTGAACTCCCAACCGTTCTCCGCATCAATGCAATGTCTTCGACCGTTGCTCCGCCTTTCGAAAATCCCGTCGAAGTTTTGACAAAATCGGCTCCGGCATTTTTTGCGGCGACGCACGCACTCACCTTTTCCGCGTCGGTCAGCAACGCGGTTTCGATAATTACCTTCAAAAGTACGCCATTCTCATGCGCGGCATCGGCGACCGCACGGATGTCGTCCTCGACAGTGCAGACGTCACCTGACTTTAACGCCCCGATATTTATAACCATGTCCACTTCCCGCGCGCCGTTAAATATTGACCGCCGGGCTTCATAAGCCTTAACGTCGGAAAGTGTGGCACCGAGCGGGAAACCGATGACAGTACAGACGGGAACGCCGCTGCCTTTCAAAAATTCCGCTGCCTTCTTCACCCAGCCAGGATTTACGCAAACGGATGCAAAGCCGAACTGAGCCGCTTCTTCGCAAAGTTTTTTAATGTCGGCTTCGCTTGCTTCCGGCTTCAGTAGCGTGTGATCGATAAGGCTCGCCCAATCGCGGGCAGTTGCGGTATCGCCCAGAACGCTTCCGATCCGCGAGGCTCCGGCATCGACGATCCGCTGCACGTCCGCACTGCAAAAAGTAGGAGCGCTGTCATCGCCGCCAAGTTTTGCCAGCACCAGATCGGTAATCTGATCGATCAACTGTTCGTAACTGCCGTTTTGATACATAGATTTGGAACTATAGTTCTGAGTTCACGCTTCAGCGTGTCTTACACCTGAAGCCAAAGACACGCTGAAGCGTGAACTCAGAACTTTATCACTTCTTATAACGTCTTTCGATCTCATCGATCTTGCCGACACGCATCTTATGGCGGTCTTCGGTTAGTTCACTCATTAGAAACGCTTTTACGATCTCCCTAATTTCCTTGATCGAATTTTGGCCGCTTCCGAGGCTCAGTACATTCGCACCGTTGTGTTCCCGGGCATTTTTCGCAAGCGTAACCGAATAACACGCTGCCGCCCGAACACCGGGTATCTTATTAGCCGTCATCGCACTGCCAATTCCGGCCCCATCGATAACGATGCCTATATCGGCCTGTCTGTTCCCAACCGCCGTCGCGACCGCATGGGCAAAGTCGGGATAATCAACCGCGTCGGTCGAATTAGTGCCGAGATCGCGGACATTGACGCTAAGCCGCGCCAGGAATTCTTTTAACTGCTCTTTTACCGGATAGCCGCCGTGATCGGAGCCTATCGCGACCAATTTTGCTGAGATCGAAGCCGTCCGGGAACCTTTTTTGATCAGCTCTATCTGCTTTTCGTTAATAATGTCCTGTGCAAGCGGCGTCAGTCTGGCATTGTCCGCTATTCGCACTCTCGCCCCATTCTCAAGTCCTCGCAGATCATCCTCAGTTATCAGCGATTTCGAGGATTCATCCCGGTCGAATTCCCTATTCCTCTTTTCCTGTAGCGAATTTACAAAGACGTGTTCCGGCACATGCGGCGGCGCTGCTTCGCCCTCGACCGGCGTATTTTTCAAAACATCGCGGACCATTTCCCTGACCTTTTCGCGGGTTTCTTTGCTGACAGATGACATAAGTTCGATTTCCTGCACGCAACTTGTAAATTGCCCTTTGTTTGAATAGTATTTGTAATTACCTTTTCAATCAACTCGAAAAATATGTCAACCCAACCGTCCAAAATTGCCATGACCGAATTCACCAATCCGAATCTGGAAGTTCTTTACAATGAAGAACAGATTTCCGAAAGAATAAAAAGCCTCGGAACACAGATCACGAGCGATTATTCCGGAAAGGAGTTGGTATTAGTTGGGGTTCTCAAAGGTTCGTGCATCTTCATGGCCGACCTGATGCGGGCGATCGACCTCAATCTAACGATAGATTTTATGGCTGTTTCAAGTTATAAAGACGGAACTCGTTCGACTGGAGACGTTGAAATATTAAAAGATTTAAGTAATTCGATCCGCGGCAAACATGTGATCGTAGTCGAAGATATTGTCGATACGGGGCTGACATTATCACGCCTCCTTGAAATTCTGGAATCGCGCGGCGCCGCTTCGATACGCCTCGCAAGTTTTCTCGACAAACCGGAGCCGCGTATCAAAACAGAGTTGAAGATCGACTACACTGGTTTCGTAGTGCCAAACAAATTCGTCGTCGGCTACGGCCTTGATGCCGCCGGTCGCTACCGGAATCTGCCGTTTATTGCCGTTGTTAAAAATCCCGATCAGCTGTATGTTTCCGATTGCAGAAGCCTGACCTTAAGTACGGGATTTCTTTTGACGTGGGGTTTAATAAAGCCTCCCTTACGGTCAGGCTTCTGCCCTGGGGTAGCTTGACTTCATCTCGTCTCTTCCCTATAATTTAGGTTTTTCGGCTAACGAGGAATTTCGGCCTGCCGGTGAAGGAGATAATAACTAAATGAGTTACGCAATTATAAGAACAGGCGGAAAGCAATTCCCGGTCGAGAGCGGGCAGACACTCCGCGTGCCGAGAATCGATGAGAAGGAAGGCGGCAGCGTGAGCCTCGAAGCAATGCTCACCGGAGAAGGAAAAGACGCGGTTTTGGGCGGCGGAGCGATGGTCGCGGCAACAATCGTTGGTCACGGCAAAGCCGATAAGATCATTGTTTTCAAAAAGAAACGCCGCAAACAGTACAAACGCAAACAAGGTCATCGTCAAGGTTATACGGAGATCAAGATCGGAGACATTTAACAGCAGTGGTCAGTAGTTAGTAGTCAGTGGTCAGTAATTTTTATACTTTTGACTACCAGATTTTAACTTCAGACTTCTTTCAGGGAGTTAGTAATGGCACATAAGAAAGGTGTAGGTTCATCCAGAAACGGCCGCGATTCGAATGCGCAGCGGCTTGGGCTAAAGAAATTCGGCGGCGAGAAGGTTCTCGGCGGCAACATTATCGCACGTCAGCGCGGCACGAAGTGGAAGCCGGGCAACAACGTCGGCCGTGGCAAAGACGATACGCTTTTTGCTCTGATCGAAGGGTTCATAAAGTTTGAGGATAAAGGGCGAAAAGGCAAATTCATCAGCGTTTACGCCGAAGGCGCGGTCCAGCTTCAGCCGAAGGAAGTAGCAGTAGCTGCCTAACGATTTTCGACGGCGTCCAAAACGCTAACGAGAAATTAAAATTATTTTCACGCACGCGTTAAACTAATTGACGCGTGCGTGTTTTATTTTGCAATTAACTAAAATTGGCCGGTTAAGATGAATATAGGAATTTACCCGCGAAACCACGCGAAAAGGACGCGAAAATAGGAAATGAAAACGTCCCCGAGAATAACGCGAATCGGCGCGAATGAAGAAAGAAACGGATCGGGCTTATTTTTATTTGCGCCGATTCGCTCTATTGGCGGGCAAATTTTTTAAATTTCGCGTCTTTTTCGCGTTCTTTCGCGGGCAAATTCTTCTCATCCTGTTTTGCCAATCGCGGTTTGCCGCTCTAAAATTAAAAATATCGAATGTTTATAGACCGCGTAAAAATTAAGGTAAAAGCCGGAAACGGCGGCGACGGTGTCACCGCTTTTCGGCGCGAGAAATTCATTCCGCGAGGTGGGCCGAGCGGTGGTGACGGCGGTGTCGGCGGCAGTGTTTGGATGGAAGCAGTTGAAGGTTTAAATACACTTTTGCATTTGCGGTATAATCCGGAACACAAAGCCGATCGCGGCCGCCACGGCGAAGGCTCGAACCGACACGGCAAAGACGGCGACGACGCGATCGTTAAAGTTCCGGTCGGCACGCAGGTTTTTAATGCCGAGACCGAAGAACTACTCGTAGATTTTACTGAATACGGCCAGCGTTTCCTGATCGCGAAAGGCGGCAAAGGCGGTTGGGGCAATTCGCATTTCGCGACGCCGACGCGAAGGGCTCCGAAATTCCATTACATGGGACGGCCCGGACAGGAAAAGGAACTTCAATTAGAGCTTAAACTGATCGCCGATGTCGGACTTGTAGGTTTTCCGAATGCCGGAAAATCTACACTTATCTCGGTTATTTCAGCAGCAAAACCGAAGATCGCTGATTATCCGTTTACAACGCTTGAACCGAATCTGGGAGTGGTCGATCTCGGCGACTTTAGAACATTTGTGGTTGCCGACATTCCCGGCTTGATTGAAGGTGCATCCGAAGGTGCCGGGCTTGGCGACAGGTTTTTACGACATGTGGAACGCACAAAATTAATGCTCCATCTGGTTGATGTCTCGTCGCTCTCAGGTCGCGAACCGGTCGAAGATTACGAGATTATTAACCGCGAACTCGCGAACTATAACCAGGATTTAGCCAACAGGCCGCAGATAATCGTTGCGACGAAGTTGGACGCTTTGGATGAGCCGGAAAGATTAGAGGTGTTACGAAAAAAAGCTGAAGAGGACGGAAAGCAGTTTCTGGAAATATCGTCCGTAACCAATCTTGGAATTAAGGACTTGGTGTCGGCCGTGGCAAAAAGGCTCGATGCGATCCAGCTCGAAAGTGATGAAGCAGCGGCGGCTTGAAAATGAAAAGGATTGCATTTTACGGCGGATCGTTCGATCCGGTTCATTTAGGTCACACGACGATTGCCGAGAGGCTGACAGTTGATTTCGGGCTCGACGAATTTGTCTTTATACCGGCTTTTCATGCGCCGCATAAACCGGACCGCAAGCCCACATCGGCGTTACACCGTTACGCGATGCTTTGTTTGGCGACGATTGAGAACGCTGCTTGTAAAGTTTCGACGATGGAGATCGACCTGCCGGAAAAACCGTACACCGTCGAAACTTTGGAAAGATTAAAGACGGAGTTTAGGGATACAGAGATCTTTTTCGTAATGGGCGCCGATTCATGGCAGGACATTTTGACATGGCGTGACTGGGAAAGGGTTTTGCTGATGTGTAACCATATTGTGGTGACGCGGCCCGGTTACGAGATCGATTTTTCGCATGTGAGCGACAAAGTACGGGGCCGCATCGTCGATTTAAGGAACCTCGATAATGCGAAATCAAATTTTGACCTTGCCGGCGAAGAGAGCAGAATTTTTATCTCCGACGCGGTAGAAATGGATATTTCCGCGACGCGAATCCGCCGGGTTGCTCGTGATAATTCGCCCGGCTGGCAAAAGTTTATGCCCTGCGATGTTGCAAATTACATAGAAAAATATCAGATTTATAAATGATGGAAGAAACACAGGAAAAATCGCTTCAACGCGAATCGGTATCGATAGACATTTCACAAGCAGTCACGCCTTTTTCGGAAATTGACGAAACGGTCCAACTTGCCATAATGTGCGCCGCCGAGAAAAAGGCCGCGAATATCCGTGTGCTTGATCTTAGGGAAATCGCCAGCTTCACTGAGTTTTTTGTTATCGCAACCGGTGCAAATCAGCGTCAGGTGCAGGCGATTACTGACGAAATAAACGAGCAGTTAAAGAAGCAATTGAGTTCAAAAGCAATACGTATCGAAGGTTATGCATCGGGCGAATGGGTGCTGCTCGATTACGGCGATTTTATCGTCCACGTCTTCGACAAAGACGCTCGCGACTTCTACGATCTCGAACGCCTCTGGCTCGACGCCAAAAAGGTTGAAGTTTCGGCTGATCTTTAACAAAGATAGTTAGCCACGAATGGCACGAACAAGCACGAATGAAGAAATTATAAAATTCTTCTTTTTATTGGTGACATTCGCGTAATTCGTGGCAAAAATTATTTGTTCGATATGAAATTTTGCTTCGTTTGGGTCGGTAAAACCAGGGATAAAAATTGGAAGGCGCTGCAGGATGAATATCTGCGGCGTCTTTCGCATTTTGTGCGGTACGAGATCGTTGAAATAAAGGATTCCGGGCAGAAAGACGGCAAGCAAAGTGAAAGCCAACGGATTCTGGAAATATTGAATCAAAAGACATTCGTCTGTTTACTTGACGTAACCGGTAAAAGTCTAGCCTCCCCTGATTTAGCCGCACAGATCGAAAAATGGCAAGACCGCGCGATAAAGGAAATAACCTTTGTGATCGGAGGCGCCGACGGGGTATCTGCTGACATTAGCCAAAAAGCTGATTTTAGTTTATCCTTATCGTTTCTTACTTTTACCCACGATATGGCTCGTGTCGTAATGTTAGAACAACTTTATCGGGCATTTACAATAATAAAAGGGTTTCCATACCAGAAATGAGCAAATCGAATTTGAATGAAGTAAAAGAAAATCTCCTTGCGGAACGGGATCTTCTAATTGAAAAGCTGAAGGGCAACAACGATCTTTCCGTGGACGATTCCGAAACGCCTGATCCGGTGGATCTTGCCGTACGGAACTATTCGAAAAATGTGATGCTCGCCGTATCCGAAAATGGAAGCAAGCAGCTTGCACTTGTCGATGAAGCACTGCTTCGCATTACGGATGACGAATACGGCGTGTGCCAAAATTGCGAAAACGAAATTCAGCCAAAACGCCTTGTTGCAATACCATGGGCCCGCTACTGCCTGAGCTGTCAGGAAATGGTCGAAAAAGGATTGCTGGACGAAGATTAGTGTTCTGTAGTCTGAATTTTTGTGGTGG
>JANMSP010000159.1:0-1783 GCA_031389475.1 Pyrinomonadaceae bacterium | reverse complement strand
GGCCTGCGCCTTCAGAAGGATCGCCGCGATGGCGTTTGGAAGGGCGGGTGCGGTGCAGCGGAGGATTCGATGCGACCCGATTTTCACACCGCGCACGTCGATGTCATCCTCGAACGCGGACGCATCCCCCTGCATCATTTCCAGAAAAACCACGGCCTCCCCACTTTGGAGCGAGTGGTCCTCACGGGCCTGCCGCTCTTTGCGGTCGTACTCTTCGATGGTCCGCTTGTCGGGACGGTGCGCGATGATCCGGATCGGGTTCGGGGCGAAGGTAGAGAGGAACTCCTGAGCCTTGGGCGAAAGGTTGACCGCCCCGACCCGCAACTCCGTGGACCGCATCGCACGCGAGGTGATCGACACCAAGACGATGCCCCCGATGAAGAAGGAGGCGATCTTGATGCCTTCGGGCCGCTCGACGATGTTGAGCAGCGTCGTGTAGGCGAAGACCAGCGTCATCGTGCCATACACCCATCGCGCCCGGCTCTCCCAATGAACAATCGTGACCGCGACGGCCGCCGAGGTCATCAGGACCAGCACGCCCGTCGCGTAGGCCCCTCCCTGGGCGTTCACATCCGCGTTGAACATGTACGTCACGACCAGACTGATGAAGGTGAACACAAGGACGAGGGGCCGGTTGGCGCGCGCCCAATCGGGCGCCATCCCGTAGGGCGGGAGGTAGCGGGGAACCAGATTCAGCAGGCCGGCCATGGCCGACGCACCCGCGAACCACAGGATCATGATGGTCGCGATGTCGTACACGGTCCCGAAGCCGTCGCCCATGAAGCGGTGGGCCAGGAAGGACAGACCGCGGCCGTACGCTTCGCCGCCCAGCTCGAACTCCTTCGCGGGAATCAGCAGGGTCGTGACGAACGATGAGGCGTTCAGGGCGACGCTCATGATGAGCGCGGCGGTGGCCAGCAGTTTGCGCGTGTTGCGGATTCGACCTTCAGGACGGGCCGGAGCATCGTTCGCGTCGCCGCGGACAAGCGGCATGACCGCGACGCCGGTCTCGAAGCCAGACAGACCCAGGGCGAGTTTCGGGAAGAGAATGAGGGCGATGCCGATGGCCATCCACGGGCTCCCATGCTGGGTCATGAGCCCACTCCACCAGGACTCGATGAGCGTGCCGTGGGTCACGACCTCGTGAAGAGCCACGCCCACCACCACAACGTTGAGGGCCAGGTAGATCGCCACTATGAACACGGCGAGGCCGATGGCTTCTCGGAATCCCTTCAAGAAGACCAACCCGAGAGCGATCAGAAGCAGGGAGGTGATCAGGACCGGGTGGTGCTCAACCCACCCCGGGACGTAAGGATTCTCTGTGATGTGAGCGGTGGCATCGGCAGCCGACATCGTCATCGTGATGATGAAGTCGGTGAAGGCGAACCCAAGAAGGATGAGAACGAACACCTTGCCACGCCACCTCGGTAGAAGCTCCTCGAGCATCAGGATGCTGCCCTGCCCATGGGGCGAGTGCTTCGCGACCTGGGAGTAGATGGGCAAGGCCACGAAGAGCGTCACCAGCACCAGGATCAATGTGGCGATTGGAGACAACATCCCCGCCGCGAGCACGGCAATGCCGGGCTGATACCCGAGGGTCGAAAAGTAGTCGACTCCCGTCAGGCACATGACCTGCCACCAGGGAGCCGTGTGCGCGGCGGCCCCCGGTGACGCAGCCGGTTCTTCGAATCCCTTGTAAAACCAGGTCGAGATGCGCCCGCGGGGGGCAGAATCCACCGTCACGTCGGCAGATCATACTGTGACGCGGCCGGCTCCGTGCAAA
>JANMSP010000150.1:0-5131 GCA_031389475.1 Pyrinomonadaceae bacterium | reverse complement strand
GCTCTAATTCACTTACTTTTCTATATCCAAAAGTCAAAATCGGATTGAAGTCTAAATCAACAAGATTGATTAGTTTGCAGTCTGTTCCGGTTAATTCCGCCCCTTTTTTGTAACTTTCCGCTAACGCAAAACAAAGGCTTTCTTTGTTAGGATGACCGTTAATAATTAGTGTTTTTTTCATTTTCTTTATTTTGAGTTGTCGTCGTGTTCATCAGATAGCCGCCCAAGCCCGCTACCCATAATACAACGGGATAAACCAACCATCGCTCCGTTCCGCCCATACCGATAAATGGAAAAATAATATCAGGGATAGACACGGCGGCAGCCCACGTTGCCAATGAAGTTGAACCGAATACAACTCCATTATATTTGTCCATTATATTTGAAAGGTCGGCGTGAATGACCCTCCAGCCTTAAACGTGCCGACATCGGAATTGCAATGGGAATGCGCGGAACGGAAGTGGCGAAAGAAGCGGCAGATATTGTTCTAACCGATGATAACTTTTCGACAATCGTCAAAGCCATCGAAGGCGGACGCTCTATTTATGCCAATATCACTAAATTTGTTCATCTAATGTTTACGAGTAACCTCGGCGAAATTATTGTTATTTTCATTCCCATCGTCGCCGGATTTCCATTGCTGCTCCTTCCTTTGCAGATTCTCTGGATAAATCTCGTTAACGATATTTTCCCGGCCCTGTCGCTTGCCGTCGAGCCGCCTTCGCCTGAAACGATGAGTCGCCGCCCGCTGTCGGCGCGGGAAAGTTTATTGTCCAAGCCCTTTTTATTCTTAATCTCGTGGCAGGCAGCGATGCTCCGCAATCACGCTTGCCGTTTATTTCTGGTCTTTGCAAACTTACGGCGAAGGAGCTCACGCCCGCACTGTTACGTTGTTGTCCGTCGTCGCGTGCAGCTCGGACATCTTTACAACTGCCGTTCACGAACCCGCTCAGCGTTTGCGGGATTTTTTCGTAACCCATACATCTTCCTCGCCACGCTAATCGTCATCGGTCTGCAGTCACTCGCCGTTTATTTCCCGCCGCTTTCGCGAGTACTTGACACCGTTCCGCCGACCAACGCTGATTTTGTAGTGATTGGACTTTCGGTGATTTTACCAATCGCTATCGTCGAGATAACAAAAATCTTTGTCCGGCGCAAATCCGGCGATTAAACTTCTTGTGCGATGATGCTCAGTTACCGGCATCACTCTCTCGAACCTACTGTGCCGCACTTTCCGCAGGAAAACTCGAATTTATTCTGCTCGGTTATAATATCGGTGATGCTGGCCCAACCAACGACAAGGGCGAAGCGTGAGAAAACTTGCACTAACGTTCATCGCTCTCCCTGAGCCAATCTGTCGCGCGGCGGCTTGTGTAACGAAGGCTTAAGCTCGTATCGAGGGTTAAATGCTTTTCATCCGTTGAAGGAACTATTGACTCAAATTCTCCCCGCTGGGTCAGATATGTTTCCCATGTCGCGTCCGACAAACCTTCTTTACGCGTTGTGCGCTGTTCGAGTCGCCGGTGAATCAGTTCGGGTGCAAGTCGGCATTCAATGAGCCGCCATTTCGCGCCGGCCGACTCTATTAAACTGCGTGCCTGCGCCCTGTCATCTGCCCGCCGGAACGTCGCGTCCAACACGGCGCTTCCTTCCGGCAGCAGCTCAAGTCCTTGTTCCAACAACTTTTTATATGTCAGTCGGTTGCCTTCATCGCTATAAGCTCCTTCTCCGTAAGCGCAGTTTTGCGTGTCACCGAAGATTGGCTTGCGAACCGCGTCCGCTGAGATGACGCGCAAACCGAGTTCTGCCGCGATCGCACGCGCCATGCTCGTCTTACCTGTGCCGGATAATCCGGTGACGGCGATTACCGTCGGCTGGCGGAGGCGAACCGCGTAACGGCCGGCGAGAGCAAAATAGTTCTCGGCTTGCGTTCGAGCAGTGCCTAGTTCGGCTTCGCTGAAGCCGGATTCTTCAAGGCGAAAGCTCAAGACTTTTCCCCGGACAAAGGCGCGATAACAACGATAAAACGGCAGGGTTTGAAAAAGCTGATGGTCTCCGCTGAACGTTTCATAGCGTTCGCAAAAATAGTAGCCAAGATCGGGGCGCCCGTGAGCGTCCAAATCCATCGCCAGAAACGCTGCTTCGCTTGCCACGTCGCCACAGCGGAAACGCTCGTTGAACTCGATGCAGTCGAAAAAGCAAATACCGCTGTTTATCACGCAAACGCTCTCAGAGCGCAGGTCGCCGTGTCCGTCACAGATGCAATTGTCAGCGACACGCCGCTGCAATAATTCTGAATTCCGTTCCAGCCAGTCTGTAGCCCAAAAGCGGATTGAATCGAACGCTTTCTGGGTAATCGTGCGGTTGATGAACGGCGCGGTCTGCGCGAAATTTTCTTCCCAATTTCGGCGGACTGTTTCGACGCTTCCGTAGAAATCAACCGCCGCGCCTTGCCGATTTGTGAAAATCCGCGAGTTTGGCGGCAATGTCACCAACGAACGATTCGGTAACGGTATTATCGCGCAGCATCTGGTCGAGCATCCTAGCGGCGGGCAATCTCTTCATCAAAACGCCGTAATCAATAACGCTTCCTTCGCCCGTTAGATGGAGTTCGCCGTTAGCTTCGATGATCGGCTGAACGCCGAGATACGTGTCCGCGCATAAACGCCGGTTCAAATCAATTTCCGCTTCGCACGCGGCAAGGCGTTTTTCAAGCGTCGTGTAATTAAGAAATCCGAAATCCACGGGCTTTTTCAGCTTGAGCGCGTGGCGAAGAGAGAGCAGAATCACCGAAATATGCGTCTGAATTAGTTCAAGCGGTCGCTCATCCTCCGACCAATCGGCGCTGCCGCGCAGGCGTTCGACCATCTTCAGCCAGTTTGTGATGTTTGTCGTCGAGTTATCCTCCTGAACTTGTTCAGCCATAATTTCTCCAGTCGTTTATTATCGCAGTAACCGCACGTCGGTTTTTGAATTAACTCTTCTCACGCTGTTGCGCTGCAATCGTTGTTCCGTATGAATCGTATCGATTTACTTTTCAACAGCTTTTTTCCCAAAACTATGAAAAATCTTACACCTGACTGCAATATTTTTTGGTATTCGGCGAACATTTCTTCAATTGACAAGCCTTAAAATCGTCAGTGTATCGGTTTTCTAAGACGTTCTCTGAAGACTGCCCTCGGAACGCCATCCGCACTTGAACACGACTAAAGCCAATTCGCTTTAATTTGAAGAGAAAGGAGATAATAATAACTAACACGGCATCAACCCCGGTTTGCTGTATGACAAAAGGGCGGAACACGAAATTAATCCTAGTTATAGCTTCTGGGAATTCCGGCAGAATTTTTATGGAAAAACTTCGCATAATTTTAAAATGGCGCTGGATCCGCGCACTGCGGATTTGGAATCGTCTGCCGATTCGCGCCCAGGGTGGCATTACCGTTTTTATTCCGATTATCGCCGTGCTAATTTCGTTTGGTTTCGCTATTTACGGTAATCAAAGCCGGGCTGCGATCCAGGAAGATATACAACGCAAATTCAAGGCTGTCAGGCAATATAATGATCTATTGACCTTCGTAATTGACGCCAAAAGAAGCGAGCGCGGATTTGTTATAACTCAACGCTCCGAATATCTGGAGCCTTACAAAAAAGCCGTTGACCAAATACCGGAGACGATCGCGCAGCTAAATGAGCTAATCGAAGCCGAACCGGGAGAAAAGCCGCGTGCTGAGCGAATCGAAGGGCTGGCTAAAATTCAGGAGATGATCAACCGGGAACTCGATTATTCGAAGGAATCCCAGAAAATTATCCGCGCTGATGCCGAAAACGAGTGGCTCAACTTGCAGCTTCAAAATGAAAAATCTTTAATAGACGAGATTCGTGCTGCAATTGGGGCGATGCTGGACAAAGAAGAAACGCTTTTAAGCGAGCGTATCGAAGAAATCAACTCTATCCGCAAACGCGATTACATTGTGATTTTTGTCGTGCTTTTAGTCGGCGTAATTGTACGAGTCGTGTCCTTTTATCTATTCGACAGGGGAATCGTGCGACGCGTCGACCGGCTTAGCGAATACGTTGTTAGTGTTATCGATGGCAAGCCCGCAAATTTTACAGTGTCAAAAAAAACAGATGTTGTCGGCACATTAGAACAGAAAATAGTGGAACTCGCTGATCAAATCGAGACCGAAAAGGCATTGAGAAAGTGAATTCCAAGCTTAAAACTGGGCTTGGACCATGGCTCCGTCAAAGACCCGGTAGCGGCCGGGATAGCAGCGAGCATAGAAAGAAAAAGGTTCAGTAGAATATAAGGATATGGGGCGAAGGTCGCATTGCTGCGGGCGAGAAGGATGGAATTGAGAGCGATCCAGCAAAGGAGAATAAGGCCAAAAATGCTTATAAACGTCCCTGACCCACCAAAGGAAGCAACTTTATCCGCAAGTCGCTGTCCAAAGGTCAGCTTTGTTTCAAATTCAAGGTTGGTATCGTGGCTAATTGTCAGGCGTTCGTTGTAGTGTTTAACGATTAACCGTTCGCGCTCGGGCAGCGCGTCAAGATCGGCATCAAGCATTGTTTTCGCATATTCTCGCAGGTGGTTTTCATAGTACAAATAGAGATTCTTATAAGTGTTAAAGCCAAGTCATACAATTGAAGCGAGGCGACCGAAATTCAGTTTTCAGAATTTTTCTGGTTTATTGTAGTCGATCCTTTTTACATTAAATTTTGCATAGCAGAATTCGCCTTTTTCTAATCTCCAGACTACTTCAACCTTCGTTGGGATAGTCATGCCTTCTATTTCTTTGTAGTCAGTCATCTTGCCGAGCCATGTCTCTTTATTTTCTGCGTCCATGAATCGCCTTGTTTCCATCTGTGTTATCTCGCCAATTTCATTGAAGGTGACAACAAAAGATGTCGTGACCTCTTTGTAGTTAAACGAAAGTTTTGCGGTTGATGAGTCTATCGCTGACCACCTTATCCTCTCGCTTGGCAATAGGTTTGTCGGAAACCATATGCCTTCGATGATCCATCGCTGCAGTTCGCCTTCGTTAAATGTTTCACCGTGTCCATCTACTACGGTAAATAGCGATAAAATCTTGACGACAAGCCGCCCTTTGTCCGAAAGATACATGTCGCG
>JANMSP010000145.1:0-11082 GCA_031389475.1 Pyrinomonadaceae bacterium | reverse complement strand
GCCGACGCTCCGGGCAAGGAAATTCTGCATCCGCTCGCAGTAGTAGTGCTCGGCGGTATCCTGACTTCCACCTTGCTGGATCAGCTTGTAACGCCGGCCGTATTCTATAAATTCGGGAGACATTCCGCCGAACGTGTTATCGCCGAAAGAGAAGGCCAAGCACTCAGCACTGGTGAATGGGGCACAGCGGAAGACCACGACAGGCCGCCGTTTTCAGGAAAAACGCCGAAGTCGGTTACGGAAGAATAGACGTCTTCCGCCAAACATGGGACACGAGGAGGTAAGAAAATCTATGATGACTGCATCTGTCCTTGCCAAGCAATCGGACGTATCTCTTTATACCGTCAGGCATTACACCCGGATCGGGTTGCTAAAGCCATCGCGCAATACTCAAAACAATTACAAAGTCTATCAGCCCTCTGACGCGGTTCGGGTTCGTTTCATCAAGGCTGCGGGAAGCCTTGGCTTTTCGCTTTCCGAAGTATCCGATATTTTGAGTGAAGCTAAACACGGAAACTCTCCATGCCCGATGGTTCGCATAATTATCGTCCGTCGTATTAAGGAAAATCAACGCAAGATCAATGAATTGCAAAAATTGCAGCGAAAGATGGAAAAAGCCCTTACAGACTGGTCGAAAATGGAAAATTCTATACCGAATGGTGATTTGGTTTGTCATCTGATCGAATCAGTTGGCGAACAAGCGAAATAGAGCTTGACCTGACCCTTGCTGACAGGTTGTAAGATGGCTCTGTCGTTACTTTTTAATGACAGGAGTGATAAACATATGACCGAAAAACGAACAGATACAGCCGAAACATTTGTTGACCCGATATGCGGAATGACGGACGATCCGGCAAGCGCCGCCGGAAGTTTTAATCATGAGGGCAAGACTTATTATTTTTGCTCGACAGGCTGTTTGCAAAAATTTATCTCGCAGTCGCAAGGCGTCCCGGCGAACACCTTTGTCACGATCGGACGTGAAAGGAAAGAGGCCGTTTCGCATGGCCAAATGGCCGCGACCCCGGGCGGAGAGTTCATCGACCCCGTGTGCGGAATGTCGGTCATGGCGGACACCGCCGCCGGAAAATATGATTTCAAGGGCGAGACGTTCTATTTTTGCTCATCCGGGTGCTTGAATAAATTTAAACAAAATCCCGACGGTTTTCTTGACAAGGGAAAGCAAGAAAAGGCGGTCGCGGAGAGTGAAGGCGTTGAGTATACCTGTCCGATGCACCCGGAAATCGTGCAGATCGGCCCGGGAAGCTGCCCAAAATGCGGGATGGCGCTAGAGCCCATGGTGATGACACTCGATGACGGTCCCGACCCGGAATATATAGACATGAAGCGGCGATTCTGGATTTCCGCCGTTTTGACGATCCCGGTCTTTGCCCTCGCGATGGCGGAGATGCTGCCGAATTTTCATGAGATTGTCTCACCGACGACGTCGATTTGGATTCAGTTTATTTTAGCGACACCGGTCGTTCTCTGGGGAGGATTTCCGTTTTTCCAGAGAGCTTGGGCCTCGATAAAGAATGTAAGTCCTAACATGTTCACACTGATCGCCATCGGAACGGGATCGGCATATCTATTCAGTCTCTTTGCATTGTTTTTACCGAACCTTTTTCCCGCTTCGATGCGAAGCGATCATACCGGACTTATCGCCGCTTATTTTGAAGCGGCCGCCGTTATTACAACTCTCGTTCTGCTTGGACAGGTGCTGGAGCTGAGGGCCCGAAGCCAAACATCGAGTGCGATCAAGGAACTGCTTAGCCTCGCTCCCGAAACGGCGATCGTGGTCTTTGACGATGGTACAGAATCGGAAATTGCCTTAAAGGACGTACAGATTGGTGCGACGCTGAGAGTGAGGGCAAATGAAAAGATCCCGACCGACGGCACGATTTTAGAGGGTGAAACTTCGGTTGACGAATCGATGGTAACGGGCGAGTCCATACCTGTAGAAAAGGTGGCGGGCGAAAGCATTATCGGCGGAACTATCAACGGCAGACGCTCTTTTACGATGATAGCCGATAAGGTGGGCAGCGACACCCTTCTTGCTCAGATCGTCCGCATGGTCGGTGAGGCTCAGCGTTCGCGTGCCCCGATTCAACGTCTGGTTGACGTTGTTTCAGGTTATTTTGTTCCCGCGGTTATTGTGGTCGCCGTTATCGCGTTTGTCGTTTGGCTGATCTTCGGCAGTTTCGCCTATGCAATGGTGGCTGCGGTTTCGGTTTTGATCATTGCCTGCCCGTGTGCTCTTGGGCTAGCGACGCCGATGTCGATTATGGTCGGGACGGGCCACGGTGCGCGCCATGGCGTCCTTGTGAAAAAGGCAGAGGCTCTGGAGATCCTGGAAAAGGTAAATTCGATTGTAGTTGATAAGACCGGGACGCTTACTGAAGGGAAGCCGCGATTGCAAAGTGTGATATCAAATTTCGAATCTAAAATCTCAGACAACGAAATTTTAAGGCTTGCCGCCAGTCTCGAAAAGTCGAGCGAGCATCCGCTGGCGGAAGCAATTATCAAAGGTGCAGAGGATCGAAACATCGGATTAGCAAAGGTCGAGGATTTTGAATCGGTAACGGGCAAAGGTATCACCGGAACAATCGACGGTAAGAGGATCTTACTTGGCAATGCAAAATTGATGACGGAAAATGGGGTCGATTTTCCTACGGATGGAAAGGCCGACGAACTTCGCACCGAAGGCCAGACCGTAATGTTTGTCGCAGTCAACGGGAAGGCGGCCGGGCTGGTCGGCGTGGCTGATACGGTCAAGGAATCGGCGAAAGATGCGGTGGACGAACTACATAGACAGAAAATCGAAGTCGTCATGATGACGGGCGACAATGCACTCACAGCTGACGCGGTTGCGAAAAAACTCGGTATCGATAAAGTATTTGCCGATGTTTTGCCGGAGCAAAAGGCGGAGAAGATCAAGGAATTGCAGGCGCAGGGGAAGATCGTGGCAATGGCGGGCGACGGGGTAAATGACGCACCGGCTCTCGCTCAAGCAGATGTCGGGATCGCAATGGGAACCGGAACGGACGTGGCAATGGAAAGCGCGGATATTACACTTCTGAAGGGCGATCTTCGCGGTATTCTGCGGGCGAAAAAACTAAGCGAAGCGACAATGAAGAATATTCGTCAAAACTTGTTCTTCGCTTTCATTTACAATCTCGTCGGAGTTCCTATCGCCGCCGGTGTCTTGTACCCGGTTTTCGGCTTACTACTCAGCCCAATGATCGCCAGCGCCGCAATGACTTTCAGCTCCGTCTCGGTTATTGTGAACGCATTGAGATTGAGAAATTTGAAATTGTAGGATATTGAAAAATCAGAAATATATTCCTGCATTTAGCTACAATTGGCGTGCTCCTTTCTATGATACTGTTGGGGCTGGTTTGAGAACGGTTGAAGAAACAAATAACGTTAACGGCTTGTTTGGCAAACTCAAGCTTCATGAATCGACCAAGCCGAAACCCAGGAGAATACAATATGAAGAACTTTACGACCGCCGTTTTGGTTTGCGCACTATTAGCTGTGTCGGTTTTCGCTCACGATCTTTTTCTCAAAACGGACAGCTTTTTTCTCCAACCGAACTCTAAATTTAAGATCAGTGTAATGAACGGAACCTTTCAGGCGAGCGAAGGTGCGGTTTCGTATGCACGTCTGATCGATGTCAGCGTTGTTTCGGAAGGAAAGCGGACACATCCGCCGGAGGCCGATTTTACAAAAGACGAAACCACCTCGTACATAAATTTGACAACGCGTGCGGCCGGCACATATGTAATCGGGCTTTCAACCAAGACCAGAGAAATTTCTTTGAAAGCTGAGGAATTCAACGAATATTTAAGGGAGGATGGCCTGCCGGACACACTGGAAGAAAGGCGCAAAACGGGCGAACTCGGAGAGGACGCGATAGAGCGTTACGCCAAGCATGTGAAGGCAATCCTCCAAGTCGGCAAAAAGCCGACAGACGACTACAAAACGGTTCTCGGTTACCCGGTCGAACTCGTTCCCCAGCAGAACCCGTACAAATTGAAAAAGGGCGGCACACTCGAGATTTTGTGTCTGAAGGACGGTAAGCCCTTAGCTGACCAAGTGGTGCTCGCCGGTCGCGAGGAAAACGGCAAGCTCTTGACCGTTCCCGACCTTCGAAGTGATCAAAATGGAGTTGTAAAACTCCGGCTCGATGGCGTCGGCAAGTGGTATGTCAAATTCATCAATATGGCTAAACTCGGCGATCCGGATTTGAACTACGAATCTAAATGGACAACGCTCAGTTTTGAGATCAAATGAGCCAATTGGAATCGAAACCCCACGCAAGAATTCTGCTCGTAGATGACGACGATTCACTTCGCCGGGTTCTTGAATTTCAACTCGTCGAAGCTGGTTTCGAAGTTGTTAGCGAGAGTGACGGCAGTGAAGCTCTGAATAGATTTTCAAGTGAAGAATTCGACTGTGTGATCACCGATTGGCGGATGCCAAAAATGAGTGGTTCGCAGCTTGTAAGCCAGGCGACGGCAATTAAAAGTGTGATTCCGATAATTGTTATTACCGCATTCGGAGATGTCGAGACGGCGGTAGAAGCGATGCGGGGCGGGGCTTTTGATTTTATAAGCAAACCCTTCAATCGTCCGGAACTTCTGCTCACTATTGAAAAGGCCCTTAAGTATGGGAGTGTCCTCGGAGAAAACCGACGTCTCAGGCGGCAAGTCCATGAAGATTTTCACATCGAGAATGTTGTTGGAAAATCTGAGAAGATGCTCGCCGTTTACGATCTTGTTGAACGTGTTTCAAAAACCAATGTCACCGTATTGATCGAAGGCGAGTCGGGAACCGGGAAAGAACTGATCGCCAAAGGAATCCATTTTTCCGGGTCGCGACGGGAACGGCCGTTTGTCGCAATTAACTGTGCCGCGATCCCTGAAACGCTGATCGAGGCAGAACTCTTTGGGTACAAAAAAGGCGCGTTTACAGGGGCGGTCGGCGAGTCCAAAGGGAAGTTTGAAGAAGCAAATGGCGGTACTTTGTTTCTTGACGAGATCAGCGCGATGCCGCTGCAATCTCAAACAAAACTGTTGCGGGTTCTTCAGGAGCAGGAAGTAACCCGCTTGGGGGAAAATGTCCCACGAAAGATCGACGTTCGGATAATCGCGGCTACTAACGAGAACCTCACCGAGTTAATATCTGAGAATAGATTTCGAGAAGACCTTTTCTATCGACTTTCGGTCGTGCCCATATTGATTCCTCCGCTTCGGGATCGCCGCGAGGACATTCCAGTTTTAACCGAATATTTTGTTACCAGGACCGCGTCAAAACACGGCGTTATGGCCCCGAAGATAGCCCGCGACGTATTTAAGATCTTTTTCGATTATCCGTGGATGGGGAACGTTCGCGAGTTGGAGAACCTGGTCGAGCGGATGGTAGTCCTTTCCGACGGAGATGTTCTGACACTCGATGACGTGCCGGCAGCTGTAAAAGACCCGATGCCCACAAACGGGAAGCTCTGGTTTCAACTCCCGTCCGACCCCATAAATCTCGACGATATGGAATGCGAGATCATTCGCGTTTCGCTGAAGCGATATGACGGCAACCAATCCCAGACATCTAGGTATCTGGGCATCACCCGGAGCGCACTGATTTATCGAATGCAAAAGTATGGCTTGGAATAGATGGAATCCGAAAATTATATCTCGTCACGATGGACACTGAATCGTTCAACATTATCTCTTCCCGTAACAGGCTGTATGTCTGGATCGTTATCGCCGTCACGATCACTCTTGTCACCATCCTCCATTTCCTTACGCCGGTCGATCTTATCGTCTGGCATGAGATCTTTCAACGGCTCTATTACTTGCCGATAATTGCCGCTGCGTTGATTTTTGGCTTAAAGGGTGGGCTGTCAGCCTCACTTTTCACTACTGTCGTCTATTCGCCGCATGTTTATCTACATTGGCAGCACGGACATTTTGACTACTCTATAAACCAATATGCCGAGATAGTTATCTTCAACCTGGTTGGCGGAATAATGGGTGCGCTCGGGGACAGGCTTAGAAAGGCGCGCGAGCGGGCCGAGAAGAATGCAGAACAGAAACGCCTCGCATACGAGGAATTACAGGCAACGTTTCAGCAGCTGCTGCAAGCTGAAAAGCTGACGTCTCTCGGGGAACTTTCCGCGGGAATCGTGCACGAGGTCCGCAACCCTCTCGCCTCGATCAAAGGTGCGATCGAAATACTGGAGGACGAGCTGGATCACGATAGTCCGCGAAAGGAGTTCGCCGATCTCGCCCGAAAAGAGATCGACAGGCTGGATCGGCTGGTGGGAGAATTCCTGCGGTTTGCCAGACCGGCCGAACCTTCCAAAGCATTTAGCGATCCGAACGAGATTGTCGAGTCAGTTATAAAGTTGATTGAGAACGAAGCCGCATCCAAGTCCGTTTCAGTTGTTAGGGACTTGCAGAAGGACATTCCAAAGCTCCTTATCGATGCGGAACAGATCAAACAAGTGATTCTCAATCTCACAATTAACGGGCTACAGGCGATGGCTCAGGATGGGAGTGGCACTGACTCAATTACTTTGCGAACGGTTGAGCGAGATGGAAACTGCGTGATCGAGGTTGGTGATTCAGGTCCTGGAATTGACGAAGGTTACCTCTCGAAAATATTTGATCCATTTTTCACCACCAAAGAAAGTGGGGTTGGTCTTGGCCTCTCGATAGCTCATAAGATTGCTGCCCAGCACGCGGGGACCCTGACCGCCGAAAACACCGCTCAAGGTGCCATTTTTTCTTTGATACTTCCGATACATCCTGACAGGACCGCCTCTCCCTAAAAGATTAATGGCTTCAAAACAGAATTAGCGGGCATTCGGCTCTCAAAATTGTCGAAAGCATTTATTTTTGGACGGTTCCACGTTAGTTGCTATCAGGCACTTATCTAACAAGGCTGTAGGGGGCTGACCAACCATCGACAGATTGGCTTTTAGGAGGGCTGATTTTTCTATTCCTGCCCCCGTAATTGGCCCCGCCTTAAACACAGTGCATTGACGTTGTGCAAAGAGACAGCAAAAGGAAAATATTCGCGACCTCCTGAAATTAAAAGGTTCGCAAGGGTGAAAACGACAATGGCGACTATTAAGGTAGAGATTTCGATGAGGTAAAAAACAGATAAGCTACTCGAATTGATTTAAATCCGGATGAAAACAGAAAGGCCGTCTGGATTCCGGCCCGGTCGCTTCGTCCTTCAGCAGCGCCGGGTCGTTTTTATCGTCGAGTATTGGAGGTGCTCAGCCGGACTCCATCAATTAAAAAAAGCGTTCCCGGGGAAACTGCTGAAACGCCTGTAAATATTGGAGCCGATGATAAGATTCGAACTTACGACCTGATGATTACAAATCAACTGCTCTACCAACTGAGCTACATCGGCGTGCGTGCCCGAACGGGCCGCAAACGAAAATACTAGCAAATCACGCCTTTCAATAGCAAGTTCCCAAAGGTAAAATCTGCTGTACAACAGTGAAAAAACTTGTTGACTATAACTTGTATTTCCTTATACAATAAGACTTGCCTAATTGGGCAATACTGCCATTATCGACAGTCCATCTTTTTATATTCAAAAGAGTTCATCAAGAATAGAATTCAAGATCAGTTAAAAAGGAGAACATTGTGAGTTTTCAAAACTTTTTCAAAAAAGGCGCCGTTTTGGGCTTCGGAATATTCTGTATCGGTGCGTCTAACGCGGTCGCGCAACAAGGCATTGTGATTCCCCAGCGTGCACCAATGAACGTCGCGGAGAATAATAATCTTTACTGTGCAGGCTATGTGCAGAAATCGGCTATCGACACGACTAATAAGCTCGTCGGAGCTGTCGAAGAGCAGGACAGGTACAACTATAGCGAAGGCAACCTTGTTTATCTAAACATGGGTGCAAGCAAGGGTGTGCGGGTCGGCGACATGATGTCGGTCGTACGGCCGCGCGGACAGGTGAAAACGGCCTGGACCCGAAAGAACGACGGTCTTGGTTTTTATGTCCAGGAGGTTGGAGCCTTGGAGATCATTCGCGTGAAGGCCGAAGTTTCCGTTGCTCGCGTTAAAACTTCGTGCGACAGCATTCTGTTGGGCGATCTTGTTCAGCCTATTCAAATGCGGACAAGCCCACTTCATCAGCAGCGTGCCGCCCTCGACCTCTTTGCCGATCCGTCGGGGAAAGCTATGGGCCGTCTGTTTATGGCACGCGACAATCAGGAAATTGTTACCCGCGACACGATCGTTTATATCGATCTCGGTGCCGAGGACAATGTGCAGATCGGCGATTATCTGACCGTGTTTCGCCCGCTCGGAAAGGGAAATCTTTTCATTTCGGATGAGGATGAATCCGTCAGCGCCAGGGATTCGGGCTATCAAAGCTTTGAATATCGCGGCGGCAGATTCTCCAATCAGGCTGCACGCAAATCCGGCGACACGGCGAAAGGAAAGGTCGTAACCACTGAAAAAGCCAAGGAAGACCGCCCGTCCGATCTACGCAAGATAGTCGGCGAAATGGTGATTCTGAACGTCAAGGAAAGAACCGCAACCGCGGTAATAACCCGGACAGCTCAGGAAATCCACACAGGCGATTGGGTGGAAGTGCAGTAGGAAACTACAAAGAAGGAAGCAAAAAGACAGCCGGATCATCATGATCCGGCTGTTTTCATTTAAATTTTGGCGACGTCGGGCGTCGACTCTGCGGCTGCAATCAGCACTTTGCGCCTCTTATTTTCAGTGAAAAAATAACTGAAATAGTCGTACATCGACCAAACTGACAATATTACCGCGGCCCACAAGGCGCCGCGGCCTACGAGGTAGCCGAATACCTGCCAGTCGCTGGACGTTAGAGTAAGGGTCGAGAGATGCGAAAATGCGGTTTGTACTTCGGCGACCTCCCAAAAGCGGAATGATGGATACTCGAGGCCGAAATTAGACACCGGCGGATTTCCGGTCGCGGCGGCAACCAGAAGGGCGACTATCGCCACGCACTGCGCCCACATTTTAAGCTTGCCCAAGCTCTGGGCCTGGATGATGATACCTTCCGACGCGGCAACCGAACGCAGGCCGGTTATAATAAATTCCCGCCCCAATATAATAACGACCGCCCACGAAGGCGCTAAATGTTTTTCGACAAGCACGATCAAGGCGGCTGATACGAGCAATTTATCCGCGATCGGATCGAGAAATTTGCCTAATGTGGAAACCTGATTTCGCTTGCGGGCGATATGGCCGTCGAGGATGTCGGTTAGGGAAGCGGCGAGAAAGATAACGATCGCCAGGACGTAGCTGCTGATGCCGAACCACCTCTCCGATACTGTCGTCAGCAGAACCACGACCAAAAGCGGTACAATGACGATCCTTGCGAATGAAAGATAATTAGGCAGATTCACGGCTTGCTCAAGTGTATGTTTTGCACCGGGAAAACTCAAGAGATAGGTCGAACCTGCGTTACATGGATTTAAAAGTCAGTACCGGGAGCGGGGGTAAAGGATAAAGGATAAAGGATAAAGGATAAAGGATAAAGGATAAAGGATAAAGGATAAAGGATAAAGGATAAAGGATAAAGGATAAAGGCGAAAGGATAAAACAGTCAATTCTGACTCTTACTTTATCCTTTCGCCTTTATCCTCTCTAAGAACCCAGTCGCTATCGCTCCCGGTACCGACAAGATAAAACCCCGGCTTTCTGAATAAGTTTAGCCACGAATCACACAAATAAAAGAAAACCAATTAGTGTCATTCGTGTAATTCGTGTAATTCGTGGCTAATATTCCAAAAACTCAGGTTACACAGAACTAGGGCAAAAAGCCCAGCGGCGTTGTCGAGAAATTGTCCAGATTCGGAAATACCGCTTCCAACGTGGTCGCGTCCTGCGGCAGCCCGAACCATTTAGCGATGGTCGCCGCATACTGATCCACAGACGTTGTCGGAATCCAGCGTCCGCGGGCACCGGTGTTGCTATCGGTATCATCCGGCCCTGCTGCTCCGACAGTCAGTGTCGGATAAGGCGTACCGTTCGAAGTGTCCATCCCGTAAAAGTTACCGCCGACAACCGACCCGCCGATGACGAACATATGATTGCCCCACGCATGATCGGTACCGACATTGGCTCCAGTGCTGGCCGGTGTGAACGTACGGCCGAAATCCGACATCGTAAATGTCGTTACGTCATTTTGCAGGCCCAGAACGCCCATCTCATCATAAAATGCCCGTACGGCCTGGCTGTACTGGCCGAACAAGTTGGTATGAGCGTTAAGCTGGCTTTCATGGGTGTCGAATCCGCCCATCTGGCAGTAAAACACTTGCCGGTTGACATTCAAGTCGGTCCGCTTTTTGATCAAACGGGCAACCTGTTTCAGCTGCCGGCCGATGCTAGTATTCGGAAATGTCGGCGACACTTCCTGCGAGACCTGAAGCTGTGTGTTGGCTTGCATTGCAAGATCGGTGACATGGCTGGCGGCAGCTATGTAGTCCGAACCCAAATCGACCGTTCGCAACTGATTAAAAGCATTGCGGCGGGCAGTCGTGGTGGCATTTATTGGGGTAAAACCGACCGGATTCAGAACATTTGCCAGCAGCGTGTTCGAATCGCTTATCGCGAGCGGCAACGTGGATTGTCCGGCGGTAAATAGTTGAGCACCGGCGATCGAGGTGATCATCGGCAATAGTCCGTTGGGATTGTTGGCGGCATTCATCCTATCCGCAACACGTCCGCCCCAGCCGGTAAACGAAGCAGTGTTGGCGATGCTTGTCTGATGCTGCGTGGTCTGATCCGAATGCGAATACAGTTGATAAGGCTTCTGTATGCTGCCGTTCTGATACTGAGCTTTTGTCATCGGCCTGACGAGGCTTCCGACATTGGTGACGATCGCCATTTTCTGCTGTGCCCATAGATCATGCACACCCGCATTTATCGCGCCGGTAAATCCAGGCCCGAAAGCCGGATGCAGGCCGTAGGTCAGATTGCCTATTCTCGGCACCGTTATCGGCAGCAGGGAAGCCTGCGGCAGAGCTAATCCCTGCGTACCGCGAACCGCGTTATACGCGGCGTAATTGCTGAC
>JANMSP010000315.1:0-6722 GCA_031389475.1 Pyrinomonadaceae bacterium | reverse complement strand
TTTTTGTTATGCTCCCGTAGCTCAGTTGGATAGAGCGACGGCCTTCTAAGCCGTAGGTCGCACGTTCGAGCCGTGCCGGGGGTACTTTCTTTTTTCATTCGAAATTTTGAATTCGAAATTTTCCTATGGCGGCTATAGTTCAGTTGGTTAGAACGCCTGATTGTGGTTCAGGAGGTCGTGGGTTCGAGCCCCACTAGCCGCCCCATTCATTTCTTCGTCATATCCATAAATAGTTGTATTTTCTACCGCCGGGAAACTATGATGTTCATAGTTCCTTTTTAAGGATTCTTTTCTGTTAGGCTGCCTATGAATTTTCTAAAAGCGCTTTTGCTTTCCGTCCTGTTCGTATCGCTTAGTGATTATGCCTTTGCTCAAAAGCCTGTCGGGAAGTTTGTGCCTGACGAATTGCTTGTAAAATTTCGGAAAGATGCCAAACATGAAGCTGCGAGGAAAGCACATTCTCAGATCGGCGCCCGCGTTTTGGATGATCTTGGCGGATTCGGCTGGCAGAGAATAAAGCTGCCCGGTTCGGCCGATGTTGCCGACACGATCGAACGCTACGAGAAGTGTCCGGAGGTAGAATTCGTCCAGCCGAATTACTATTATCATCTTCTGAACACGCCTAACGACCCGCAATACCCGAACACCGGAATGTACGGCTTGCGAAAAATATCCGCTCCGCAGGCGTGGGATTTGACTACGGGCAGTTCAGCTGTGGTCGTGGCCAATATTGATACCGGCATTCGTTACACGCACGAAGATCTGGCCGCGAATATGTGGGCAAATCCCGGAGAAATCGCTGGCAATGGAGTAGATGACGACGGTAATGGCTTTATCGATGATGTTTACGGATACGATTTTTTCTTTAACGATCCGGACCCAAATGACGAAAACCGGCATGGAACCCACACGGCCGGAACGATCGGTGCAGTTGGCAATAATTCCATCGGTGTTGTAGGCGTAAATTGGAACGTCAAGATAATGGCGATCAAAATTTACAACAGCTCCGGGTTCGGCACTACGTCGGCGATGCTAATAAACGCTTACAATTACGTCCGTCTAATGAAGGAACGGGGCGTCAATATCCGTGTTACGAATAATTCCTATGGCGGTTGCGACGAAGCGTGCGGATACGATCAGGCGACTAAGGACGCTATCGATGCTCTCGGAAACGCGGGAATTATGAATGTGTTTGCGGCCGGGAACGATGGCCGCAATGTCGATATAACACCCGCTTTTCCGGCGAGTTACACCAGCCCTTCGATTTTATCTATCGCGGCGTCAACCTCGACGGATACGCGTATCGGTTTTTCAAATTTCGGTGTAACAGGCGTAGATTTGGCAGCTCCGGGTGTCGGCATACAAAGCACACTCCACTCTTCGAATAGTTCTTACGGCTCACTGAGCGGCACATCGATGGCGACGCCGCACGCTGCAGGTGCCGCAGCCTTGCTATCGGCATATAACCCGAATCTTTCCGCCGCGTCGCTCAAAGCAACATTGATGAACACGGTCGATGTTCTTGCTAATTGGAACGGTGTTGTAAAGACCGGCGGCCGCCTTAATGTTTCGAACGCGCTGCTCAACCAGACCGTCTGTAGTTTCAATACGCCAAATTCATCAATTACCGTTCCGACAAAGGGCGGCACTTTTTCCGTCAGCGTTACCGCTCCGCAGAATTGCGATTATTCCGTTCGCAGCTCCGTCAATTGGATCAAGATATCCGGCCCCGATTCGTTGAGCGGTAACGGGACCGTTACGTTTCGCGTGACAGTCAACCCGACGATTACGCGCTCCGCGACGATAAATATCGGCGGGCAAAACTACACTGTCAATCAATCGCGAAATGGAAATTTGTAAAATTTCACGCGTTTTCAGACTTTATTTGAGGTATAGGCATCTAAGCCTCGAACACATTCATCAAGAGATAGAAAGAGATTCAAGAGATTTGTTGCATTACGCACCACCAAAGTAGTATATTTAAGATTCCGGGAAATAAGCATGCGTGGTTCACGCTGACGCTTTCCACAGCATTACAAATTAAGGAAAATAACGATGAAAGATTTTTTAACCTCAAAGGGTAAGATCGCCCTGGCGTTCACATTCGTGCTCACACTCGGTATGTCCGCTCTTGCACAAGTTCAGTTGCGTGAAGCCCTCGACTCGGATAACGACGGCAAAGCGGATTTCACGGTTTTTCGGCCGTCGAATAACACTTGGTATACTCTCGGAAGCACAGGCGCGTATAAGCAGCAGCAGTTTGGGTTTGCGAACGAGGATTTTCCGGTTCCTGGAGATTATGACGGTGATAACATAGCGGATATCGCAGTCTGGAGAGATACTAACGGGACATGGTATCGCATCAACAGTGCGACCAACACTTTTTTCGTCCAGCAGTTCGGCCTTTCCGGCGACGAAGCAATCGGTCGCGATTTTGATGGCGACGGCAAAACGGACCTTGCTGTAGCTCGTCGTACGAATGGCGCTTTGATTTGGTACATACTTGGTTCCACCGCTGGATATTCTTCACAGCAGTGGGGATTGGCCGGCGATTACACAGCACCCGGCGACTACGATGGCGACGGTAAATTCGACCTTGCGGTTCAGCGTCCGGGAGCAAGTCCGACGGCCCTCGGTACATTTTACCTTCTTCAAACCACTGCCGGCTTTGACACTTTCACATTTGGCTTCAGCGACGATCTGCTCGCACCGGGCGATTACAACGGTGACAACAAAACTGATATTGCCGTAGTTCGAGAAGGTCCTCTGCCGACATCGATACTCCAATGGTACATTCGGACGCCAACCGGCTTTAATCAATTTTCATGGGGATTGACGGGTACCGACCTGACCGTTCAAAACGACTATGACGGCGACGGTAAAACCGATCTTGCAGTTTGGCGTAATACCGAAGGTAAGTTTTACATTCTGCGAAGCAACCTCGGATACCTTGAATTTCAGTGGGGCCTCCCAGGAGATTTCCCGGTTGCGGGTTACGACACTCATTAATACGGCATTTACTGTTTAATTGTAAGGGTTGAAGGCTTTCGGGCTTTCAACCCTTTTGTTTATCCCGGCTTTTTGTAGTAGCTTTTCTTAAGCCCGATGCAAAACCTTGTCGAAACAGTAGAAAAATCCTTCCCGGGCAAGCGGATCGTAATAGTCGGCGATTTGGTTGCCGATCAATTTTTGCATGGTACCATCACACGCGTCTCGCGCGAGGCCCCAGTTTTCATCCTGAAACACGAGGACACCGAAACTTGTGCCGGAGGAGCCGCAAACGCCGCTGTAAATGTCGCGTCGCTGGGCGGAGAGCCGATATTGATCGGCGTTACCGGCCAAGACAGCGAAGGAAGATTGCTTGCAGAAAAGTTGATTGCATCGGGTGTTAATTGTGATTTTGTTATCGCAGATCAGGATTTGCGGACGACGACAAAGGTTCGAGTGCTTGCTGGCCAGCACTGTGCTCCGAAGCAGCAGGTTATTAGGATCGATTACGAAAACCATGCCGTAATCAGCTCCGAATTGACGGAAAAGCTGGTTTCTAATCTGGCCGCCGCCGCTGAGAACGCTGACGCGATTATAATTTCGGATTACAATTACGGCGCAGCCAGCCACGAAATTTTCGAACTTGCACGGACGATCTCCAAAAGAAAACAGATACCGCTGCTCATCGATTCGCGTTTCCGCCTGGCCGAATTTCCGGGAGCAACAACCGCTACGCCGAATCAGGAAGAAGTCGAGCAAATTCTAGGCAAAGATTTCACGCCCGAAAATTGCGTAAAACTTCGCAAGGATCTGGGTTTTGAATCGTTGCTAGTGACCTGTGGAAACAAGGGAATGCTGCTTGTCGAAAAAGATAAAGAACCCGTTCAAATCCTGGCAGTCGGGCCTACCGAGCCGGTAGATGTGACCGGTGCGGGCGATAGTGTTATTGCAGTGTATGCTTTAGGCCTGGCATCCGGATTGAGTTTCAACAGAGCTGCGGTGATAGCTAATCACGCCGGCGGAATAGTCGTGATGAAAAAGGGAACGGCGTCCGCAAGCATCGCCGAACTTGTCAAATCAATCAAACTTCATACAAAAGCCGCCGCATCAGAATCAATATGAACCAAGATTAAATTCTGTCTTTTCAGTTTCTTTGTGTCTTCACTCTGTGTTCTCCGTGTTAAAATCTTTGCCAACACCCCAGCTATGACATTTGCCCCGATAATAATTCTGGAAAAGCTTATCGAACGAGTAAAAGCCGAACGCGAAAACGGCGCAAAGATAGTTTTGGCCAATGGCTGTTTCGATCTTTTCCACGTCGGACACGTCCGTTATCTCGAAGGGGCAAAACAACTCGGAGACTTCCTCATCGTTGGAATAAATTCAGACACTCAGGTCAGAAAACTAAAAGGCGAAAATCGCCCCTTTATGCCGGAAAACGAAAGGGCTGAAATCGTTTCGGCTTTCCGGTTCGTTGATGCCGTTACGATTTTCGATGAACCGACCGTCGAACAACTGATCGTCGCTTTACGCCCCGATTTTCACGCCAAAGGCACCGATTATACGACCGATTCAGTTCCGGAACGCGAGATCGTACGCAAATACGGCGGCCAGGTCGCTATCGTCGGTGATCCGATAGATCATTCATCGAGCGGGCTTATCGTAAAAGTCGAAGGGAAAACATAAAATCGATCTATGTGGCAATCGCGTTCGAAGGAAGATCTGATCATCGAAGTATGGGAAAAGCTTGATTGCGAAAGCGTCGGGGCAACAGAGATCGCCGCCATCGAAGCAGTTTTGCTTGACCGGTTCGGCAAATCCGCCGTCGATTCGCCGATGATCCTCGCCCGCCTGCTTGCAGATGAAGGAGCCGAGCTTCGCCATTCTGAGATAATGAATCTCTATGTCGAACGCCAATCGGACCAGCCTTACGAAGCCGCATTCCGAAACATTCTCGACATCTCCGATTTCAAAAACTTGCTTATTTCGATTCGAAACCTCGACAATCTGCGGCGCAAATATATTGCGGATACCGATAAGGAAGGTGAGCGGCTTATCCGGGAAAAAGGCCGCGAAGGCCGAAAGCAGGCTCTGGCCATTTCGGAAAATATCAAGAAAGCTGAACCCGAGCGAATGAAAAACGTGGAGATCGCTGAATGGTTGACCCTTTGGCTGCAGTCACCGGAAGCATTCGAGATTTGGGTAAAACTCCGTCAGGCCTCATCCGACTTTAAAAAGAAATTCGGGAAAACTTAATGCTCAAGGTTAACATGACGGGTCAGAACCGCCGATCTAACTTTGATTGAACACTAGATTTTTATGCGACGCTTTTACGCACAGCCCATACAATTCACCGATGGAATCGTTCAACTGGGCGCTGAGGAAACGCGGCATCTACGCGATGTTTTACGCTTGCGCGAAGGGGCAGAAATAAACGTCTTCGATGGTGAAGGCCGCGAATTTCTGTGCACTGTCGGTAAGATCGAAAAGAAAAGCTCCACCGCGGCAATTAAGGCGGAGATCGATCCGGTTTCGCCTGAGTCTAATCTCGAACTGGTTCTTGCGGTGGGATTGTTAAAGGGCGAGAAGTTCGATCTTGTCGTCCAGAAGGCAGTGGAGTTTGGAGTTACGCAAGTCCAGCCGCTTTATACAAAACGGAGCGACGTGAAATTCACTGTCAAGGATGCAAAAACCGAACGATGGCGAAAGATTGCCCTCGATGCCGCGAAACAATCAGGGCGGGCAAAGCTTACACTAGTTCAAGATCCGATGATATTTGAGGATTTCGTCGAAATTTCGCGTGCTGCGCATGGAGATGACGAGGGGCGAATTTTGTTTACCGAACGAGGCGGAAAAGGTTTCGAAACTATCCGGAAATATAAAAAAATAACCGCCCTCACTGGTCCAGAGGGCGGTTGGGAAACGTCAGAACTAGATTCCGCAATGGCCGCTGGCTTTGAGCTTATAACGCTCGGAGGCAGAATTCTCCGAGCAGAAACGGCGGCGATCACCTTCGCATCTCTACTTCAGCACCGATTCGGCGACTTAAACTAAATTTCGCTTTTTACCACTCTCGGGCGATAAACCGTATCACCGCGTTGGGTCAGGTTGGCCTTTACGCCGATGGTCTGAATCATTCGGTGCATCATTTCCTTGTCATCGATCTTAAAGTTAACCACGCCCTTTGCATCGACGTCCGGATCGTCGAACCGCACCACCAGGTAGCGCTTTTTTTCCCTCATCAAGCCGAATAAGCCGGCTCCCGGAAGCGGAATATGACTCAGGACTTTTCCTGTAGTCGCGGTGGAAACTTGTGCTTCGGGCGAAACGATCATCAGCGATTTGTAAGGAATTCCGAAGAGTTCTTTTTTATTCTTCCCAAAGAAAACCAGCCGCTCGTTGTCATGGTCGATCTTCAGCACTCCGGTTTCTTTTTCGCTAAAACCAAAAAGCCCGCCCTGATACTTCGCGACGATAGATATCGTTTCCGAAGTCGCCATCATCGGCGGCAACTGAGCCTTTTCCGCTGGCCGCGGCTGGGCAAACACGCCGAACGAAAAACACATTACGACACTAAAAATTAAAGCTATTCTTTTCATGGGATTTCCTTCCTGAATCTAAAAATTTAGATAATCAACATACATAGACGCTCGAAATACAGATTTAGTTGTCATTTCGCGGCCTATAATTCTACCGTTTCGATATAAGGCGCCAATCTTTTATTGGCGAGCTCT
>JANMSP010000100.1:0-4863 GCA_031389475.1 Pyrinomonadaceae bacterium | reverse complement strand
CGAGTTGGAGGCAGTTGAGGTTGTGATAGCCGACTTGCAACACGGTGAAGAACCGTGGCTCATAATTTCGGAAGTCGAATTCAAGACTGCCCCGGATAGAACCGAACCGCAGAACTGTCCCCTTCCAAACTTCGAAAGAATCGACGAGATCTTTCTATACATCGATAAGTTGGGGCCAAAAAATGAACTCATCATTATCGGTGGTGGACACTGTGCCCTTGCTCTTAGCGAGCTTATGTCTCGATTAGACTTCAAGATCCGCGTCATTGATGATCGTCCACGATTAAACACGCTCCAAAAAAATGATTTCGCGCATCGCGTCACGATTCTGGATCGCTACGACCTAATCCATCATCAAATATTAGGCGGAGACAACAGCTACATTGTTGTAATGACGCTCGGATATAATTCTGATGAAGTCGTGATTCGCCAACTGATCAACAAAGATTTTAAGTATTTTGGCGTTCTAGGTAGCCGTGCGAAAATGGCGACGCTGATGACGAATCTGAAGAAGGAAGGCATTGCTATTGAGCGCCTGGATCGCATTCACACTCCAATCGGACTTCCGATTAATTCGCACACTCCCGAAGAGATCGCCGTCAGCATTGCGGCGGAAATCATTGCAGTTAAAAATGCCTGAATTTTAGTCGGGAACAAGTTTCTCCGTCCGGTGTCTAACCAGATAGCGGTTGGCACCGTGACACGAAATGGAGAAACCAAAAATGTTTGACAAATTAATCGAATCGGACAGCAAAGGCGCAGAATTCAAAGCTCGCGGGCGCTATTTTATAGTTTCGACATTGGTCGTCGGTTCCCTGTTTTTGTCGGCGGTAATGTTTAGTTTATTCGCGGCAGAGATCGGATTGGGAAGTGAGGAATTCGAATTGTCGTCAATGCTCGCCCCGCCGCCGCCGAATGAAGCGCCCGAGCCCAAACAGCCAAAACAGCAACAGCAGGCACCAACCAGCAAAAGCGAAGTTACGACGAGGCAGGCAAATATACAGCGGCTCGACGAGGTGCCCGCCGAAACGCCCACCGAAATTTCTTCTGTGCCGAGCGCTACCAAGGCTCGTCCCAAATACGGAAATTTTGAAGTCACTGACGGTCCGGAAAGAGATGCCTTCTCAGGTGCTCCGACAAGTGATTGGGGAACGGGAAGCGGAACTCCTGGCGGAACAACCGCAGGTATGGGAACAGAAAAGGCCGCTGAGATCGAAAAAATGCCGTCTCTGCCTGTGGTAGTCGAGCCAAAAGCGGCGGCTCCGAGAGGACCGGTTTCGCTGGGCGTAATTAACGGCATTGCAATGTCATTGCCAAAGCCGGCCTATCCTGCTACGGCAATATCGGTACGAGCTGAAGGCAATGTCAGCGTTCAGGTCACAATCGACGAGAGCGGAAAGGTCATTTCATCGAAGGCTGTCAGCGGTCATCCGCTTTTGAAAGGCCCCGCAGAAAGGGCGGCACTGAATGCCAGGTTTACGCCGACACTTTTGTCGAAAGTACCGGTAAAAGTTACGGGTGTGATCGTATACAAGTTTTCGAGGAGCTAACTGGAACCTAGGCATCCTTGCCTGCAATGAGCGTTGCTTCGACGCGAACAAACTTTTCGCCATTCGGTCGATAGCAATAGCGTAAATCGTTCGCGGACTTCGCAGTGCAGGCGAGACGCCTGCGATCCAGTCGATGAATTAAATCGAAAGGAATTTGATCAACCCTTGCGTGTCGGCGTCATAAACCGGCACGCTAAATTTTGCCTTCAGGTCTTCGTATAGCATTCCGTCGATAAATATCGGCTCGTCGGATTTGATCGTGCTTTTTGGGATGATAACGAAATTGCCTTTGATCCGGTCTTTTGCAGCAAGCAGATCCTGTCCGCCCAGCAATCCGGCGACCGCGACATCTCCGCCGAAATAAGTATTTGGCACGGCAAGTACATGCAGCCGCGAGCCGGAAAGGTCGTTAAACCTATTTATTTGCTCTCTTAATATCGGTGCAAACATTTCGCCTGTTAAAATCGTTCCAAACAAGTCAGAACCGCGAGCGGTAGCGACCGGGATTTTAGCAACTAAGGATTTAGGAAAAACCGCCGAGGGATGCGTTCGAACGTTACCGATGCTAATCGAAGAAAAACCCTTGTCGCTACCGCTCGCGGCTCTGACAAGAAGCCGCTCAAATGAGTTCAGAAAAGAACGGATCATACCGACGCCGTCTTCGATCTGCGGATAATTCCCGTAATGGCGCCGCGGAGGGATCGGCATTCCCGCTTTGATATAAATTTCGTCGCCGAGAAAAGCGAACGTCACGCCGAGCGTTTTGCGAAATTCCTTTTGCAGCTTATCGACTTCGGCAATAGTCCGGCGGCAGAATTCCGGGGTAACTCTGGTTAATCGTTCGTCGGTATTGTATCGTGTCAGAGCAACCGGCACGACGGCGGTGCTGATAACCTTCGGATAATACGCGGCAAGATCGCGCAGCGTTTTTTCTAACTGAACGCCGTCGTTGATCTTCGGGCACAATACAACTTGTGCATGAAGCTCGATATTATTGTCCAGCAGAGTTTTGAGCTTGCCCGAAATATCCGCACGGCTTTCATCAACCCCAAGCAGATACGCCCGCGTTTTCAGATCGGTCGCGTGAATGGAAACATATTGCGGCGACAATCGCTGTTCGACTATGCGTTTCATCTCGTCGTCGGTTATCGAGCTTAATGTCGTGTAATTTCCGTAAAGAAATGAAAGTCTAATATCCTCATCACGGACAAATAGCGACGGACGGGCGTCTGCCGGATTTCCTTTGCAGAAGCAAAACAGGCATTCGTTGGCGCATTGCCGCGGCACGATCTGCTCGAACATCAGGCCGAAATCTTCGCCTTCTTCGCGGTCGAGTTCGATATCCCAGGTTTCGCCGTTGACCTTTTTAACCTGCAAGGTCATCTCGGTCTCGCCGCCCGTCTGAAAGCGGAAATCGAGGTAATCACGTACAACGCGGCCGTTTACGCGAACAATGCGATCATTCGGTTCTAGTTCGAGCTCTTCGGCAAGACTGTCCGGCGTCACTTCCGTGATCGTCACGCCCGCCCGCCGAAGCTGCGTTACCGCTGGTGTTACTGCAAATTCGTACATACGCTAAAGAAAATACTTAGTGTAAGTTTGAGGACTAGAGGTTGGCAAGTGAATGCGTAAACTTTGAACGGCACGATTCAGCTAGTGCCAAAATAATAGATCAATAACTCATTACCTCGGCGCCATTTTATCCAGCCAGAATTTATTTTCGTTTCGCTATTGGTATAGCTCTGGTCGCAATGCTGGGCAGTAGCGATTTCGATCCATTCGCCGCGCATTGCTTTAACTTGGAAACAATCTCGACCTTTGTAGTTAATGGTGCTGGAACGAGCGTTTGGCGAGTGAAAAATCTTTTGCTTGACTTTTTCACTTCTCTCCACCGCAAACATTCCCTTTAAGTATTGTTCCCACGTCCCAAAGCTAACCAATTTGTTATTTCTAAGCCAGTAAGTTTTACCAGTTTCATTATTTACGATGACTTCAAACCAACCTGGTCTTCGAGATTTACAACGAAAAGTAAATGAAAAATAATCAAGCCACAGGGATTGCGGGCTGAGCCAGTCTTCATGAGCCGGAAGATTTTTTATGTTAAAGCTATTTATCGACTTATCGTCAAAAAATTCTATCGTTTTCGCAGTTGATGCGTCAGACGTTCTCTCGTAAAAGCGGAGAACCGTTTTGTCATCAAAATTTACAGAGACAAGACCAACTCCGAGATCGGTTTGACCGAACGCAGCGCTGATAAAAACGAAATACAAGAATAAAAGCGAAATTTGCCGAAAATATTGTTTCATAATCGACTACACGGCCAAAGCGGCGTGCAAATCTAGAAGACTGCTAAGCGGTGTATATTCCAGATTCTGCGATGTTGCTACGGCCTCATACGTCAATTTACCCGCGTAAGTATTAACGCCCTCAGCCAATCCTGAATCGTCGCGAATCGCTTTCTCGAATCCTTTATTCGCTAAATCCAAAGCATACGGCAGCGTCGCATTGGTCAATGCAAACGTTGATGTTCGAGGAACAGCTCCCGGCATATTTGCTACGCAATAATGCAGAACGCCTTCTTCATAATAAGTCGGGTTCGAGTGCGTCGTCGCATGGGTAGTCTCGAAACATCCGCCCTGATCGACCGCAACGTCCACCAAAACCGCCCCTTTTGGAATGAGTTTCAGCATATCCCGCGTGACCAGTTTCGGAGCAGCCGCACCGACGACTAAAACGGCGCCGATTACGCAGTCAGCATGCGAGATCGCTTCTTCGATAGCGTATCGCGACGAGGCAAGTGTTTGTACCTTCGAAAGAAAAATGTCGTCAAGCTGACGCAAACGGTCTAGGTTGCGGTCAATGATCGTAACCTTCGCGCCTAATCCCACAGCCATTTTCGCCGCTTCAGTGCCGACGATTCCGCCACCGATGATTACAACATTTGCTGCCGGAACTCCCGGAACGCCGCCAAGCAAAATGCCGCGTCCGCCGTTCATTTTCTCCAGCGAATTCGCCGCTACCTGAACCGCCATACGTCCGGCGACCTCAGACATCGGCGTGAGCAGCGGCAACGTTCCCTTATGGTCGGTAATCGTTTCGTAAGCAACGCCGGTGACTTTGCGTTCGAGCATCTGCCTGGTTAGCTCGAACTCCGGTGCTAAGTGCAAATACGTGAAAAGCAACTGATTCTCACGCATCCGCGGATATTCAGGGGCGACCGGCTCCTTGACCTTGACGATCATATCGCCCTTCGCCCAGATCTCGTCCGCCGTATCCAAAATGCTCCCGCCGGCCGCCACATATTGCTCATCCG
>JANMSP010000060.1:0-2759 GCA_031389475.1 Pyrinomonadaceae bacterium | reverse complement strand
TTCGCCAACCAGGTAAAGCGAACCTGTGACGCAGATTAATCCATCCGCCCCCGAAACTTCGTCGGCAATGTCGAGAGCTTCGGCCACATCGGCGGTAACGATTACTTTCTTAAGCTTCAGATTGCGTATTGTACTGAGTATCGCATCCGGTTCCAACGCTCGAGAATTTTCCGGCTTAGTCAAAATCAACGTCTCGATTTTGGGGAAAAGAATAGTTCCTATCTCACCAACATTCTTCTCTCTCATCGCACCGAAAATCATCGTTACCGGCTGACTGACAAACTCATCCAAATACTGGCGAAGCGCCTTAGCTCCGGCGACGTTGTGGGCACCGTCAAATAAAAAATTATCAATATATTCCAGACGGCCGGGATGCGAGGCCCTTTCCAAACCTAACCAAACTTCGTCATCCGGGATTTTGAAACCCAGCTCTCGCAATTCTTCAACGATTCCAATGGCAACGGCTGCATTTTGTTCCTGATGTTTGCCCGGAAGTCCGAGAACTATATTGTGATAGTTTCCTTTGGCAGTTTTGAAACTTGTGCTTCGAATCGGATAGGTCGGCTCCTCGTCGTACTTTTTTGTAATTATATCGGTCGCGGCAAACGAAGGCTCGACCCCAAGTTCGCGGCAACGCCCAATGATAGCTTGTTCGGCTTCTCTTTGTTGCCTGACGACGACGACCCTCGTGTCCGCCCGTATAATCGCCGCCTTTTCCGCCGCGATCTCGGCCAGCGTTTCGCCCAAATATTCCTGATGATCGTAATCGATCGACGTGATCGCGACGATCTCCGCATTTGCCGCCGTCGTCGCATCAAGTCGCCCGCCTAGACCTGTTTCGAGGATGGCAAGCACGACCTTTTCTTCCGCAAAAACGCTCAACGCAATTGCCGTTATTTGCTCAAAAAATGTCGGAATCGATTCGAGTTCGCCTTTCGCGACAAGAGTTTCACAGATTTCCCTGACCTTCGTTGCGCGACGGGCAAAATCTGTTTCACTTATGTCCACGCCGCCGATCTTGATTCTTTCAGTCATCGAAACCAAATGCGGCGACGTGAACAGGCCGGTTTTTATTCCCGCCGTGACGCAGATCGAATCTAAAAAAGCACAGACCGAACCTTTCCCGTTCGTCCCGGCGACCTGCAACTTCAAAAAATTATTTTGCGGATCATCGAGAGCGGCCAGCAGCGTGCGGATATTCTCAAGCCCGAGTTTCATAGCCGAAACTTCGTTGCCGAGCGAATGAAGATAATCGTTGCTTTCAGGAAAATTCACTGGCTAAATCTTGGGTTTTTCGAAAGTTAAAAGTTAAAAACGAAAAGTTAAAAATAGCGTCAAAAATCACTTTCCACTTTAGTTTTTAACTATTCACTATTTCACCCGGTCGCTATCGCTCCCGGTACTGACCCGCGTGCCAGCCTAAGCGGTGATGTCTTTATTCATCATGAAATTCAGCGTCCGCACGATCGTTTCTTTCAACTTTCTGCGGTCGACGACAATATCGACCATCCCGTGTTCGAGTAGGAATTCGCTGCGCTGAAAGCCTTTCGGGAGTTTTTGGCGGATGGTTTGTTCGATGACGCGAGGTCCGGCGAATCCTATTAACGCTTTCGGTTCAGCTAAAATTACATCGCCGAGCATTGCAAAGCTTGCGGTAACACCGCCGGTCGTCGGGTCGGTCAAAACGGAGATGAACGGCAGGCGGGCCTCATGCAGCATTGCCAGCGCCGCCGAGATCTTTCCCATCTGCATCAACGACAGCGTACCTTCCTGCATTCGAGCGCCGCCCGATGCCGAAAAAACTATCACTGCACCGCGATTTTCGAGTGCTCGTTCTATTAAACGCGTGATCTTTTCGCCGACGGCCGAACCCATCGAACCGCCGATAAACGACATGTCCATCGCACCCGCGTACGCTAGATGCCCGCCGACCTTGCCGGTGCCGGAAACGATCGCTTCGGGCAAACCGGAAGATTCCTTTGCCGATTCGATCCTTTCGATGTAAGGTTTGGTATCGACAAATCCTAGCGGATCGGCCGACATCACTTCCTCGTCAAGCTGTTCGTATTTGCCGTTGTCGAAAAGCATCGCCAACCGCTCGCGTGCGGGAAAACGAAAATGGTAATCGCAATGCGTACAAACTTGCAGCGAATCGAGCAGCTCGGGCTTATATAGCGGGCTCTCGCACTCAGGGCATTTGACGAAAATGCCCTCGGTCTTAACGGTGCGTTCTTCGTCGTCGTCTTGTTCGCCGATCTTCGGCTTATCTCTTTTGAACCAGGACATAAGGCAGTGAGCAGTAAGATACTGTGGCAGCTAACGGCTTTCTGAATTTCAAGTGGTTTAGATTAGCATACGACGGAAGTTTTTGTCGCACGGGTCAGAACCGGGAGCAATAGCGGCTGAGTTCTTCAGGCCAGGGGAAAAACCTAGTCGCTATCGCTCCCGGTTCTGACCATTTCATAGGCGAATTCTTATTTAGCGCAGCACCGCCAGCATTTCTTCATGGATCGATCCATTGCTCGCGCAAATCGGCGGTGCATAAACGCTAAATGGTGAACCATCATAATACGTCACCATGCCGCCCGCTTCCTCGATCAATAGCTTTCCGGCCGCGACATCCCACGCGTGCAGCCCATCTTCCCAAAAACCGTCGAAGCGCCCGCACGCGACGTATGCCATGTCAATCGCCGCAGAACCGTCACGCCGCACACCGCGAGCGTGCAGCAGAAAATCCTTCAAATGACGCTCAAAATTTT
>JANMSP010000049.1:0-1937 GCA_031389475.1 Pyrinomonadaceae bacterium | reverse complement strand
TTGGCCGTAATTAAGTTCGCCGTCCAGTTTTGAGAAAAAGGAATTGGCTGCGGAGCGTTCGTCGCCAAAACCCCGAGCCGTGAGATACCGGACAAAAGTCCGATGCTAATTGTGAAAAGTGCCGTTAGGCAAAAAAATCCTCTTATCGTTATCATGTTCTCTCCTTTCGAAACGCTATTTTCGTCCTTTCACCGATAATTAGCATACCGGCGGGGGCGAGTGGGATTAAAATAGGAAAATACAAAATGTAACTAATAGGTATGTCGAAAATCTGATGTTACCACATATTATATTGAATACATTATCAGCCCAACGTTACGTACCGGTTACAATTCCTGTTTTAAAGAAATTCATTCATGCAATTTTGAGAGCAAGCCGCAGAACGGTATGCCTAATAAATCAAATATTATGTTAATAGAAAGCCGTGAGTTATTGTCTGTAGACCCTCCAATCGGTAAGAACGAGTTTTAATAGGGTTTTTCGGGATGAAGTGAAAGCGATTTTGACCTCAATTCTATCGATCCATTTTAAGGAACTTTCCAGGATTTCGCTAGTAATGTGGTGGTCTAATGTCAGACCGCGATAGGGATTTTTATAGCCGAAAAGCTCCTAATTTCCGAACACAATTGCCGTCATACCAAACTTGACAATAACACACTCAAGTATTATCATCATTCAAGGCTCAAGTCAGTTATAAAGTTATTTATAAGAGAGCACGAGAATATTACGCATCTGGAGATATAAAAAATGAGCAAAATTATCGGTATCGATTTGGGAACGACGAATTCGGTGGTCGCTGTTATGGAAGGCGGCGAGCCGATCATTATTACAAATTCGGAAGGCGGGCGGACAACTCCCTCAGTTGTCGCGTTTGCGAAGGACGGTAATCGTCTGGTAGGCCAAGTGGCTAAACGTCAGGCCGTGACTAATCCAGAAAACACACTGTATTCGATCAAGCGTTTTATGGGACGCAAATACGATGAGGTACAGGAAGAGATCAAACAGGTGCCTTATAAAGTCGAAAAAGGCGGAAACGGCGATGTGAGCATAGGTGTCGATGGTAAGCAGTACAGCCCGCCTGAGATCGCGGCGATGATCCTGCAGAAACTGAAACAGTCGGCCGAAGACTATCTCGGAGCGAAGGTCGATAAGGCCGTAATTACCGTGCCTGCATATTTTAACGACGCACAACGCCAGGCAACGAAGGATGCCGGCAAGATCGCGGGCCTCGAAGTTTTGCGCATCGTCAACGAGCCGACGGCTGCTGCACTTGCGTACGGTTTGGACAAGAAAAAGGACGAGATAATTGCAGTGTTCGATTTCGGCGGCGGTACTTTTGACATCTCAATTCTCGAGGTTGGAGAAGGCGTGGTCGAGGTAAAATCGACCAATGGCGATACGCATTTGGGCGGAGATGATGTCGATGAAGTTTTGGTCAGCTGGATCATCGACGAGTTCAAAAAAGATCAGGGAATCGATCTTCACAACGACAAAATGGCCTTGCAGCGTCTGAAAGAATCGGCCGAAAAAGCCAAGGTCGAGCTTTCATCCGCGATGGAAACCGAGATAAATCTGCCGTTTATCACGGCCGATGCGTCAGGGCCGAAGCATTTGGTGATGAAGCTTACCCGCTCGAAATTCGAGCAATTGGTTGAGCCGATCCTCAAACGCCTTATGCCGCCGGTCGAACAGGCGATCAAGGACGCCGGGCTGGAAGCAAAAGATATTGAGGAAATCGTGCTGGTCGGCGGTTCGACCCGTATCCCGAAGGTCCAGGAAATGGTCAAGGGCTTTTTTGGCAAAGAGCCGAATAAATCGGTTAATCCGGATGAGGTTGTGGCCCTTGGAGCGGCGGTTCAGGCCGGTGTTTTGGGCGGAGAAAAAACAGACATTCTGCTTCTCGACGTGACGCCTTTGAGCCTCGGAATCGAAACTCT
>JANMSP010000311.1:0-11563 GCA_031389475.1 Pyrinomonadaceae bacterium | reverse complement strand
TTTCCATTTTCGGCATCTTCCAACTCCTCCAGCTGCCGGGCTTTTTGCGTCGTGCATCGCCTGGCGGCATCCTCGTTACGCTCGCGATGACGAAAACTGTTCCTTTTCCGAATTTTGAAATAGCCATAATGTTGTCGCGTTAGGGCCCGACATATTATTAAACTGATTCAAACGACCGAAGAGGGTTGCGGGAAATGCAGCAGGCCTAACTGGTATGCCTTAATAACAAGGTTCAACCGGTCGTTAACGCCGATTTTGCCGTAGATCGAACTCAAATGGCTCCGTACAGTGGGCTCGCTTATTAATAAGGACTGTGCGATCTGTTTATTCTTGAATCCATCGCCGATCAATTTCAGCACATCCAGTTCTCGTTTGGTAAGTTGTTCCGTGCCCAAACTGGCGTCGAACTTGCCGAATCCCCGATTGTCGGAATTCCTGCTTGGCTTGTTGCGCTTCATTATCCGGTCGAGAAGCACCTGGTTTAGCCAGGTTTCACCGGCATAGGTTTGTTTGATTGCCTCGATGAGCAGGCTGGGGCTTTGATCTTCGTGGACGATCCCGACAGCTCCGAGTTCCAATGCTGTCGCCTGCAGATCCAGGTTGTCACCGGCCACCGTGACGATAATCCGGAGATCCGGCATTAACCTCAAAAGATCCGAGATCACTTCAACTCGATCGTGTCGGGCCAGATAGATGACCGCTACGTCAGGTGTGGCAACAAAATCGCTCAGGTCGATCTTTTCGTCAAGGGACCGTATTGCCGCTACTGTCAGATCTTTGTTCGACTCGATCAGGAGCTTAAAGCCTTCTTGAACCATGCGGTAGTTCGCGATCAGCAATACGCTCACGTTTTTTTTCATTGGAGTGGGAATATTCTGTTGCATAAGAGGGGTCTTAAAACGGCTGCTTTGATAGATAAAAACTTGATCCGCCCAAAATCAACCGGCTTAACCTAAGCACTATAAAGATGACGGACGGAAAAATTATATTTGCGATCCCTCATTTAGGGCTTTGCATAATGGTGAAAGACGAGGATGGTCGTGTAAGCACAGCCCTTCCGGATATTGCCGAATATTTCATACGGCAGGATAATGCGGAAGTTCTGCACAAACCGCCACATTCATTCTGATCAAAACTGCGTGCAGGGTTTGCCTCAAAAGGACATTCCCCCCACACAAGTTGTAGCATCGCTGGCTGAAAGTGCCATCCACCATTGATCAGTATAAGACAAAAGTTAGATAGATACTACCTAAATGTTGTAGATGTTGATAAGCGATATCATACATTTATCCAAAAATTGATGGAGGAATATTCGATGTGCGCGCGACAAGTAAGCGGATACTTTAATAAAACCTTGTAAAGTTGCAAAAATTAAAATGCTCTACGTCCTAGTTGAGGTCACCTAAGTTCACATGAGTAGCTCTGGAAGATTCGGTTCCACAAAATGTTTCTTGCTTTATTTTTGGAATATTTCAAGGAATCGAAGTTTTCACTAAGGGTTCAATTAGCAATATCCGTTGTCTAATTGGAACATGTGCTTGGTCTGACAGTAGGTTTGGACATGAACTATAGATTAACCCAGCGCCGGTTTGGGCCCAATTTACCAGCGGTTTATCCGCGGGATTAACACTAGAGCCGGCTTTGTGAGTGTGAGAAGTATGACTAACTCGATGATCAAAATTTTGCTAATCGGCGATTACTCGATTTTTCGAAGCGGGCTGAGGATGCTGATCGAAACCGACAAACGCCTTCGTGTTGTGGGTGAAGCGGAGCGGCTTGAGGATGCGGCAGAGATCATATCGGTCGAAAGCCCGAATCTTATAATTGCCGATCTGCCGGATTCACGGCCAATAGATATTCTACCGGTTTTTCGCAACACGCTTTCGCCTGTGCTGGTGCTCATCGGCCAGCATGATGTAGATATTTACAAGAAATGCCTTCAGCTTGGGATCAGCGGCCTCGTCTTAAAGGAAGAGAAGTCCGAAGTATTGTTTAAGGCGATCGAAAAGATCAATGACGGAGAACTCTGGTTCGACCGGGCGATGATGGGCGAGACGATCCGCCAGTTATTGGACGAAAGTCAGATGCTGCGGGATAACCCGAGACCGAATCTGGTTGCGGGGCTTACGGAACGGGAAAGAGAGGTCATCAAGCTTCTTTGTATCGGCATGAGAACGCGGGACATTGCGGACGCCCTCTTTATTACCGAGAACACGGTTCGTCACCATTTAACCTCCGTTTTTAACAAATTAGAAATCAAGGGCAGATTGGAACTCGTGATCTACGCTTTTAAGCACGGCCTTGTGTCCATGCCGAAGAGTAACGGCGCGGTGAACGGAGCAGGACTGCACCAGGATTTTTCACAGGCGCTGAGTGGATGAAAATTTTGAATTAGTGATGGTGTAAACAACAATTTTGAGATTTGTTGAGTGACCGTCTCAAGTACGATTACTAAAATTGAATTAATCGGGTTGTATCAAGGGCCGTTTGTGTCCAGCTATGACAACTCGAACCGCCTGTTATCAGGTTTCCCTATATGGGTTTTTATGTTCGAACTCGTTCGATGCATGTTGGTGAGGTGTATTTATGAATGCGGATAAGAAAAAGGAAAAGGAACAGCTTAAACTTTTAAGGCGAGGTAAGAAGAAGAAAAACGCTTTGATCATGTGTCACGACGGGAAAGAATATTGGACGACTCAAGCAGAGTTTTGGCAATGGGTCAGGGAGAGTGTCGTCCTGAAAGTCTCTGATGCTCCGCTGTGCGGAAAGTTTATCAGGCGAAACGAAGAATATAACGTCGTCATCAGCGGTACCGTGCTGAATTTGAAATGTCCCAATCATCTACGGGAAGTGGTGGCCTCGAGACGATATTCCTGCAGGTGAGGTTCGGATAGTATTTTTTATGCGATATCCAAGCACAAAATCGATTGCGGCCAGATCTGCTGCACTAATTTTGGCCGTCGGTATGAGCCTTGCCATCGTCAGCGGTCAAGCTCCAACATCTCCGTCGGTGACGGAAAATTACAAAATAGGGCCGGGCGATTTGATTGACGTGGCTGTCGGCAAAAATGCCGACCTGTCGCGGGCCGGAATTCGTGTCGGCAACGGAGGTGAGATCCAACTCGCCATGATGGATACAAGCCTGATGGCCGCTTGCCTGACGGAGAAGGGACTGGCGGAGGCGATCAGGGATTGGTACAAAAAGTTTTTGGTTGAACCCTCTGTCATTGTTTCTGTTCGAGAGTTCAATTCCAGCTCGGTCGCCGTAATTGGGGCCGTTAACTCGCCGGGCAGATTTCAATTTCAAAGGCCAATGCAGTTTGTTGAACTGCTCACATTTGTCAACGGAACAACCGCGGCCGTCGGAGAAACGGCGGAGATCATTCGGGATTCGAGCCGCCCGCGTTGTGACGGCAGCCGCTTCGTTCAACCGGAAACCGGCGGCGAGGAATTGATCAATGTAAATTTGGCCCAAGCCTTTAGCGGCGTGGCGAATCCGGTGATCCTGGCCGGTGATATCGTCCGAATACCGGCGGCGGATCAGAAAAACGCCTACATACAGGGGAACGTAAAGTCTGGTCTTGTCATCAACTTGAAAGAACCGACAACGCTGACCCAGGCGATCGCAATGGCTGGCGGCGTGACATCCGGAGCCCAACTCGACAAGGTTAAGATCCGCCGGCAGATACCCGGCTCGATAAATCGCGAAGAGTTGATCGCCAACGTGACCGCAATCAAAAAGCAGCAGAGAGACGACATTCTACTGCAGCCTAACGACATAATAGAGATACCCGGCCCGACAGGTGCGAAAAAGTTTTTTGGGGAGATACTCAGAACAATTGTGCCGACTATTACTCAGTTGCCGGTCAGAGTTATTCCATAGCCGATGCAGAACAACCATTCCATTTCAAGAAGGACAATCGTACAGGATCAAGAAGCGCTTTTCCTGCCCGATTCGGACGACGGATATTTCGATTCGAACTATTACGGCGGAAGCACGGAGCCCTCCGAACGCAGGCAGCTCTTTGTTGTCCTTGCGATACTCCGCAAATACCTGTTCCTCGTAATTGGCATCACGTTTTTTGCAACCGCGGCAGTCTTGGTTTACGAGGCTCAGCGGCCCGACTATTACACGGCGTCGGTTCGGATACAAGTCAACAACGAAACCAATCCGGCGATGGGCCTTGGTTCGCAGGGCTCTGTGGTAATGAGCCCGGTCAACGATCCGGCCTATTTCGCGACACAGCTTCAGATCCTGGAGGGCCCCGGACTTCTGCGTCGCGTGGCGACAACTCTCGACCTTGAGAACAATCCGAGTTTTCTGCGGCCCAGCGAGGCTGATCAAACAACTGCCTGGCAGAACGTTCTTCGAATGTTCGGGCTCTACAGGCCGCCTGCGACTGCCCGAAGTGCGGAAAGTGAGGTCCGGGCGCGAAACACCATCAAGGTAGAATCTGCTTCGAACCCCGACGCAGACAGCAAGGCGGAACAGCTCGCGCCATTTGTTTCGGCGATCAAAGGAAATCTCGAAATAAAACCTGTCCGGGACAGCCGGACCGCCACGAAGGAAACGCGTCTTATTGAGGTCAGATTTACACACCATGACCCTGCAGTCGGCGCGAAGGTGGTCAACACTCTGGCGGAGATTTACGTCATACAGAATCTTGAACAAAAAGTTCGATCCAATGCCTCGGTCGGCGATTTTCTTCAAAAACGCGTCGCGGAACTCCAGTCGGAAATTCGTTTGGGTGAAGAGAATCTAATAAATTACGCCAAGAGCAATCAGATCGTTTCGCTCGATTCTTCGCAGAACACGGTTGTTCAAAGGCTCGCCGATCTTAACAGTAAATTAAGCCAGGCTGAAAACGACCGTATTTCGGCCGAGGCAGCCCTTTTAGCCGCACGACAGAATACGGCGGGCGGCGGTACCGCTTCCGAAACCAAGGATGCAAGGACTACCGGGCTGGAAGCGCAGCTTACAACACTCCGGCAACAGCGGGAACAGCTTAAGGTTGAGTACACCGACGAATGGCCGGCGGTGAAGCAGGTAAACCGTCAGATCGCCTTAATAGAAAAAGAGCTGCAGACAAGCAAAATCCGCTCGACCACAACTCGCCTGGCCGACCTTGACGAAAAGTTTAGAGAGACCTCTACCCGTGAAAGAGAACTGCGAGGTGTTTTCGACGTTCAGCGTAAAGCGGTAATAGGTCAAAACGAAGCAGCGATCAATTACCGGATAATTCAACAGGAGATCGATACAAATAAGTCCCTGCTTGATAGCCTTCTTCAGCGGTCACGTGAGACTGGTATCGTGCTGAACGGGACGCCTAACAATGTCAATCTTGTTGACCGGGCACTGCCGCCCTCGTCGCCGGAAGGCCCGCAAAGGTCACGCGTGATATTGATGGCATTTTTAGCCTCCCTTTTCGGCTCGATGATTTTAGCGTTCGTTCTTAGCTGGCTTGACGACACCGTAAAGGTTCACGACAATTTCGAACTCGATATGGGCCTGCCCGTAATCGGCATGATCCCGCGGGCGAGCCGGGGCCTCGGCAGCCGGCTGCTTGGGACTTCTTTTACCAGGAATAGGCGCCATCGTCTCGGGAAATCTGATTATTCGCCCGATAGATTCGAGGTGCCGGTGATCGCGGAAGCATATCACCAACTTCGGACCTCGATATTGTTGTCGACTCCCGGCGGAGCTCCGAAGAGCCTGCTGGTCACGTCCAGTCAGCCTTTCGAAGGTAAAACCGTCACTTCGCTTAATCTCGCGAAGAGCCTGGCCGAACTGGGGAAGAGAGTTTTGTTGATCGACGCTGATCTAAGGTCTCCGAAAATGCACTTGATCAACGACCTTGGCAACAAGAAGGGCCTCAGCACTTTGCTAACTGCGTCGGGCCTCAACAAAGAACTGATAGAAGCCACGGTTCACAAGGGCATGAGTGCCAATCTGGATCTGTTGACCTCCGGGCCGCGGGTTCCGAACCCGTCGAATCTATTCACTTCGGCGGAAATGCAATTGCTGCTGGTCGAACTCGAGGGAATCTATTCACACATCGTCATCGATTCGCCGCCGGTACTCTACTTTGCGGACAGCGTGATACTCGCGACGAGTGTGGATGCAGTCGTGCTTGTCGCCAGGGCAAACTTTAGTTCTCGTGACCTTACCTCAAGGGCCAAGAAAAAAATATTGGAAGTGCGCGGGAACGCGGTGGGATTTGTCATGAACGACGTTCCTTTGGGCAATTACAAGTACTACAACGCCGCTTACTATCGGCAGTTGGAGTCCGCGGAAGACATAGATCCGTCGGATAGCATTCTAAAGCTTGACTAACAATTATTATGACCTTGGATTTTAGGGCGAGATGTCTCAGTAAAGTTACCGGGAAATCTTCGGAGGGCAGATGCCTGATCATCGGCGAAGTTGCTCAGTCTCACGACGGAAGCCTCGGGATGGCGCACGCGTTCATCGACGCAATAGCTGCCGCCGGCGCTGACGCGGTCAAATTCCAGACACACATAGCCGCTGAAGAAAGCACGCCGCAGGAACCGTGGAGAGTAAAGTTCAGTCCGCAGGATGAAACCCGCTATCAGTACTGGCAGCGGATGGAGTTCACAAAAGAGCAATGGGCGGGGCTGAAGCAACACGCGGATGACGCCGGCATCTTGTTTATGAGCACGCCGTTCTCCGGGGCGGCTGTAGAAATGCTCGGTGACATCGGGATGAAGGTATGGAAGATCGCTTCGGGTGAGGTCGGTAACGCACCTTTGCTGCAGCTTGCGATCGACACCGGTGATCCGGTCATCATTTCATCCGGCATGAGCGATTGGGCCGAATTGGACGGCGCGGTCGAACAGGTCCGGGCGGGTGGAAACCCGCTGGCGGTTATGCAATGCACCTCGGCCTATCCATGCCCCCCGGAACGAGTCGGATTGAATATATTAGAAGAAATGAGACAGCGATATGATGTGCCGGTCGGGTTGTCCGACCATTCCGGAAACATTTACGCAGGACTTGCCGCGGTCACTCTTGGTGCCGAGGCTCTCGAGGTTCACGTGGCGCTAAGCAAGGAAATGTTTGGCCCGGACGTTCCTTCATCTGTCACGGGTGCCGAACTAAGGCAATTGGTAAACGGTACGCGACAGATCGAAAAGATGATTGCGTCGCCCCTTCGCAAAGAAACTCTGAGCGATGACGCAAAGCAGCTGCGAAAGCTCTTTACCAAAAGCATTGTCGCGGGAACGCATTTATCCAGGGGGACGATCCTAAACCAAAGCCATCTCAAGCTAAAGAAGCCGGGTACCGGTCTCGCTGCGGCGTATCTACCCGAACTGATAGGGCGAAAACTGCTCAAAGACGTGCGGGAAGACGACTTTCTCCTCTTTGAGGATGTGGAGGCCCGTTCATCCGCGTAGAACTTGAATCTTAGAAAACCCTTTCTCAGCAACCCCAAAAAAATGCCCCGAAAAATTTGCGTCGTTGTAACCGCGCGTCCCAGCTACAGCCGGGTCAAAACGGTCTTAAGAGCGATCACCGAACATCCCGATCTCGAATTGCAGCTGGTTGTCGCCGCGTCGGCTCTGCTCGACCGTTATGGAACGGCGGTCAATTACATAGAGAAAGACGGCTTCCCGATCGCCGCCCGGGTTTACATGGTTCTCGAGGGCGAGAATCTTGCCTCAATGGCGAAAACCACCGGCCTCGGAATGCTTGAACTTGCGACGGTGTTTGACAACCTGAAACCCGACGTAGTTGTAACTATCGCGGATAGGTTCGAAACATTGGCGACCGCGGTTGCGGCGTCTTACATGAACATCCCGGTCGCTCATATTCAGGGCGGCGAGGTTACAGGCTCAATCGATGAAAAAGTGAGGCATGCGGTGACAAAGCTTGCGGATATTCATCTCGTCTCGACCGTTCCCGCGGGTTCGCGTGTCGAGAGAATGGGCGAAGAACATAGAAAAGTTTTCGTCACCGGCTGTCCGTCGATCGATCTTGCCGCCGAACTCGGTGACGACCCGAGCCTGAATTTCGATCCTTTTGAGAGGTATAGCGGCGTCGGTGAATTGAATGCTTTGAACAACGGATATTTGGTCGTTATGCAGCATCCGGTGACGACGGAGCATGAGCAGGCGCGCCAACACGTGCTTGAGACACTTCATGCGGTCAACGAGATGAACATGCCTGCACTCTGGTTCTGGCCGAACGTCGATGCGGGTTCGGATGGCACTTCGAACGGTATTCGATCTTTTCGGGAACAGTACAAGCCGAAGAATCTGCACTTTTTTAAGAATATGGAGCCTCAGGATTTCTTAAGGCTTTTGTACAGCAGTAAGTGTCTGGTCGGCAATTCAAGCGTCGGTATCCGCGAATGCTCGTTTCTTGGCGTACCGGTCGTAAACATCGGTACGCGGCAGACCGGCCGCGAACGCGGCGAGAATGTCGTCGATGTCGATTACTGCAAGACTGGGATTGAGGCGGCTATCAAATCGCAGATAACGAACGGGCGATACCGCCGGGACACGCTGTACGGGGAAGGACAAGCCGGGGTGAAGATCTCCGAGGTCCAGGCTCAAGCACCGCTGGAAATTCAGAAGCGGCTTACTTACTAATCGCCAAATGAGAGTTCTCGGTATCATTCCGGCACGCGGCGGTTCGAAGGGCATTCCGCGAAAGAATCTCAAGCTTTTGCACGGCAAGGCACTGCTCGCTTACACGACGGAAAGCGCTCTGGAATCGAAACGGCTTTCACGCGTGATCCTGAGTACTGACGATGAAGAGATAGCCGAGACGGGCCGGGCTTTAGGTGTCGAGGTGCCGTTTATTCGCCCTTCCGAGTTGGCAAATGATACCTCGCCGACCTTTCCAGTCGTGATGCACGCCGTTCGGCAGATGGAAAATGACGGGTTCTTATTCGACGCGATCTGTCTTCTTCAGCCGACGAATCCGCTTCGTAGGGCCGAAGACATCGATGCATGCGTCGAACTGTTTGAAACCTCCGGTGCCGACTCCGTCATCAGCGTTCTTCCGGTCCCGCATCAATACAACCCGAAATGGGTATATTGGCGTGACGCAGCGGGCGACATGGTACTAAGCACGGGAGAAAATTCGCCGGTATCCAGACGGCAAGACCTGCCGCCTGCCTTTCATCGCGAAGGTTCGGTCTATGTGACGAGGCGTGCTGTTCTAGACTCACATGGCGATCTTTACGGCGGGAAAGTTCTAGGTTATGAGATCGAACCTGAGCGTTCGGTAAACGTCGACACAAAAGAAGATTGGGATCAAGCGGAAAAAATGCTCACCGCCGGGGTTGGCAAGTTTTAATGTTGCATCAGGTAGAAAGCAAATACTCGATCGAAAGTTCTTATTTCTCTCTGGCCGAGGGAATAATTGACGTTTGGTCCACTTGTTTAGATCAGGACTTTTTCGCGAATAACAGTTATGGCGATTCTCTTTCAGAGGAAGAGAAGGAAAAAGCCGGCCGCTTTATATTCGAGAAAGACCGGGCCCGTTTTGTTCGATGCCGGAGGGCGCTGCGAAATGTACTGGCGGGCTATCTGGGCCTGAATCCGCGTAATGTGGAATTTTTCTGTAACCAGTACGGTAAGCCGTTTATTGATCCGAGCGTTAGCCAGATTAAGTTTAATGTTTCGCACTCTAGCGACTTTGCGCTGATCGCCGTGACGATGGGGCGGGAGATCGGGGTGGATGTAGAGTTTGTGAATCCGGATTTTGAAGTAATGAGCGTTGCGCATTCGGTATTCTCGGACGCTCAAGTAGATCATTTGAAGCTGCTTCCATCCGTTGAACAGTCAAAGTATTTTTACAACGGCTGGACGCGCAAAGAAGCGGTCTTGAAAGCCATCGGAAAGGGGTTTTCTACTCCGCTCGATCAACAGCGGGTCGTGTCTGAACTCGACAAAGACGATGACGTTATGTACAAGTCGAACGTCGAAAACGAGATCTCCGATTGGTCGCTAACTTCGTTGATTGTTCCGGAGCGTTATGCGGCCGCACTTTCGGTCGCGGGTAAGATGGGCGTTGTCAGGCATAGGCGGACATCGGATATTCGCGGAGAGTTTGCCGCCCGTTTCGCGGCTTAATTTTTGTTGTGCTCGCTTAGGGCGGGCATATAAGTAGTCGAACCATTAATTATGTGCGGAATAGCTGGAATAATCGGCAATAACAGGCAAGCCAATGACGTTCGGGTGATGATAGATTCGCAAAGTCATCGCGGCCCGGACGGCGAAGGGATATATTTGGATTCTTCCAGGAAGGCCGTGCTCGGCCATAGTCGGCTTAGCATCATAGACAAAAGCGAAGCAGGGCGCCAACCGATGGTAAGCGCCGGAAATCTTGTAATTACTTACAACGGCGAGGTTTACAATTACCTCGAGCTTCGAAGGGAGCTGGAAAGCGGCTATGATTTCAGGACTGGTTCCGATACCTAGGTGATTTTGGCCGCGTTCCAGAAATGGGGCGAAGGCTGCCTCGAACGGCTGATCGGGATGTTCGCATTTGTGATTTGGGACGAGAAAGCAAAGTCCGCATTTGCAGCCCGGGACCGCTTCGGCGTCAAGCCATTCTATTACCACCTAAAGCATGACGGAACATTTGTTTTCGCGAGCGAGATAAAGGCGATCCATGCGGCAGGCGTTCCGCGGAACATCAACGAGCGGGCTTGGGCAAATTACTTAACCTACGGCCTTTACGACCATTCGACCGAGACATTTTGGCAGGATATTTATTCGCTTCCCGGCGGGCACTTTTTGAAACTGCGCGACGGCCGCATAAGGATTTCAAAATGGTACGACCTCCACGAAAGGGTTGGTAACGGATACGATCAGCGGCCTGAGTCCGAAGTAGAAGAAGAATACTCGGCATTAATGAGAGAGAGCGTTAAGCTGCGTTTTCGTTCGGACGTGCCGGTAGGTGTAAACCTGAGCGGCGGCATCGATTCGTCCACTCTTTTGGGCCTTATAGATCGAGTTCAGGGAGACAACGCCAACGTCAACGCATTTACGTTCACAACCGGAGACGAGCGGTACGACGAACTGCCGTGGGTCAGGCAAATGCTTGCCGACACCGGTCACCCGCTGATCGTCAGCGAATTAACCGCGGCGGAGGTGCCGGATCTGGCCGCGAGCGTCCAGTTTCACCAGGACGAACCTTTCGCCGGACTGCCGACCCTCGCCTACGCCAAATTGTTCGAAACTGCACGCAAAAATGGCTCGATCGTGCTGCTAGACGGCAACGGTATGGACGAACAGTGGGCCGGATACGATTATTATTCATCGTCATTCAACGGCGGCCAGCCGAGCCTGGTTCAGGGCACGAAAGAATCACCCGTCCGTCCCGAATGTCTTACACCCGAGTTTCAAGCGTTGGCTTCGCCGGCCGAGTTTCCGAGGCTTTTTTTCCGACCCGCTCCAAAATCTGCAGTATCGGGACGATATATATACAAAGATACCGAGGGCGATGCGCTTTAACGACCGTATTTCAATGAGGTCGTCGGTTGAATTGCGTGAACCGTTTCTGGACCATCGATTGTTCGAGCTGGCG
>JANMSP010000037.1:0-4058 GCA_031389475.1 Pyrinomonadaceae bacterium | reverse complement strand
GGCGTATTTCACCCTGCTGCAGTGCACGAAGTAGCTTGACCTGGAACAAAGGGTTCGTCTCGGTTATCTCATCGAGCAATATTGTGCCGCCATCGGCTTCTTCCCATAAGCCCATGCGTTCGCGGTCGGCGCCGGTAAACGAGCCTTTAGCATGGCCGAAAAGTTCCGATTCGATCAAATCGACCGGCACCGCGCCGCAGTTGACCGCGACGAAAGAATGTCCGGCACGTTTGCTTCGTTGATGGATCGCTCGAGCGACTACCTCTTTACCGGTTCCGGATTCGCCCGTGATAAGTACAGGTAAAGTAGTATTCGAAACGCGGCCGACCATCTTCAGGCACTCCACGAATTTTGGGCTGCGTCCGATAAGCGGAATATCCGAAACATAACCATTCAGAGAACTTTCGGCTATCTTTTTCTTTGCTGCCGGGATGTGATACTGCTCGCGGACCGCCTGTGAGATCGTCAGGATATCATCAACAGAGAATGGTTTGACCAGGTAATCGTAGGCGCCGATCGCGGTTGCGTCGAGGGCACCGACTGCCGAACCATGACCCGTCATCAAGACGAAACGGGCATCGGGCAACTCTTCCGAATAGCGGCGCAAAACCTCATATCCGTCTGTTCCGCCAAGCACCACATCGCAAAAGACGAGTGACCAATCTTTCGCATGGCGCAGGTCGAAAGCTTCGTCAGCAGTCCGTGCTTCGCTCACGTTCCAGCCGTCCGATTGTAATATTTGGGAGACGAAACCGCTTAGTTGGGGTTCGTCGTCAATGACTAAGGCGTTCAATGATTTCTTCACCTCCGGGGATTATAGCACAGTGGGGGAGAGTGGTTAGTGGTTAGTGGTTAGTGGTTAGTGGCAAATGTAAGGAAAATTCTTAAATTTCTACTCACCACTAACCACTCACCATTTACCACTCACCTACCGAATGCCTGGGGCTGTTGGGAGAGCAGGTCATAATAGTTTCCAGTGCCTTCCAGCGGGATATTGCGGACGTAGTCGGCGGCGTTTAGTTCGCAAAATATTCTGACGATCTCCGGATCAAACTGTGTCCCCGAGATTGACCTTAATTTTAAAACTGCCTCCGCGTGGTCAAATCCGTTCAATCCGGGACGTGGAGAAAGCATTTCATCGTATGCATTGGCGACCGCAATTATTCTTGTGTTAAGGGGTATCTGATCGGCACCGAGACCGTACGGCGAACCGCTGCCGTCGTGATATTCGTCCAGGCTGCGAATGACGTCTGCCAGCTCTTCGAAGTCCGGAACGCCGGCTATCAGTTCGAGACCACGGCGGGTGCTTTCGGAAAGAATCTCCGACTCGTCATGGGTAAGTTCCGAGCCTTTGCGAAGAATTTCGTCGGGTACGCCTAGTCCAGCGGCTTCGTGGAGAAAGGCTGCGAGGGATAGTTGTTCGAGCTCATCAGAATCGAATTCTAGAATTTCACCTATCGCGCATGCGTAACTGCCTGTACGCAAAGCATGGCCGTGCGAGTGCGGATCTTTTTGATTCAGTGCCTCGGCGATTACACGCACAAAGCTTTCCTTTGTCGCCTTAATGCGTCCGTGCAGCCTGGCGACTTCGAGCCGCAGATTATGCTGACTCTTTATGGCGTCATAATGCTGCAGGCCGCGTTCAACGGTTTGCTGGAGGTCTTCGTTCACCCACGGTTTCGTCACGTATTTATATATCACGCCCGAGTTAATAGCTTCGACGAGTGTAGCCGCGTCTGTGTATCCGGTCAGAATTATTCGCACAGTCTGCTGCCTCATTTCTGCCGCCCGCTTGAGAAATTCGATCCCGGTCATTCCCGGCATGCGTTGATCGGAAATGATCAAGGCAACATCATGGACAGTCAACTGCTCAAGAGCCTCAGCGCCGGACGTTGCGGAAATTACGGTATAAGAGCGGCGAAATAGCCTTTCCAATATGCGAAGGTTTGCTGCTTCATCGTCGACGATTAGTATTTTGTAAGTCATAATTTGTGGGAAAACCCTTAGTTTGGGCCGTATTCGTGATTGTCATCACCGGTCAGGTCATTAGGCACGTCTGTATGGGTGATCGGGAGTTTAACGGTAAACGTCGTGCCTTCGTTTACCTCGGTTTTTACTGTGATCGTGCCGTTGTGACGCTTTACGATACCAAAAGAAATAGAAAGGCCGAGGCCTGTGCCGTCTCCAACGGGCTTTGTCGTATAAAAAGGATCGAAAATTCGGCTTAAATGCTCGGGGGCAATCCCAGTGCCTGTGTCGGACACGGAAACTACTATGTGGTCATCTTCGGTGTAGGTCGTCACTCTAACCTCGCCGCCCGATGCACTTACCGATTGTGCTGCATTGACCAGCAAATTCATCCATACTTGATTGATCTGTCCGCCGAACGCTTCGATCTGCGGAATGTTGCCATATTCGCGCCTCAATGAAATATTGCCGCCGGTAAAATATTGAGATAGAAGGCGGATGGTGGAATCGATGCCTTCGTGAATATCGGATTTTTTGAATTCGGCTTCGTCTAGCCTCGAAAATGTCCGCAGATTCTGCACAATATCGCGAATTCTTTCGGCACCTTCGCGGCAGTCGCTGATTATCGAGTAAAGATCGTCCATTGACGCCGGGTAATCGATCTTGTCTTTCAATGCCGCGGCTAGCGCAGTTGTTTCTGCATTGAGTTCAACAGATTCGTAGAAATCAACCAATTCCTTTAGGTCCTCGACCGTATTTCTTAGAGTGTCGAGATTCCCGTATATAAATCCCACGGGATTATTTAGTTCGTGAGCAACGCCGGCGGCAAGCTGCCCAAGCGAAGCCATTTTTTCGCTGTGTACGATCTGCTCCTGCAGCCGTTCGAGTTGAGCTTTGCCTGAAACTAATTCGTTATTGCGGGCCTCAAGGTCAGCCTTATAACGCTGGGCATTGTTAAGCAGCGTTCGCCTTTCCAACGCGCGCTCGACAGTTAATTCAAGAACGTCGAGATCGCAGGGTTTTATAAGATAATCGAAAGCTCCTAGTCGCACGGCATCGAGTGCTCTCTGTGGGCGGTCAACTCCGGAAACCACGATCACCGCTGTGTCCGGATACGTCTCGATGATCTTGCGCAGAAGCTCGATCCCGGACATGCCGGGCATAATAATATCGGTAAGTACAAGGGCAAACTCCTGTTGCCGCATTAATGTCAGCGCGTCTTGAACCGATTCGGCCTCCAGGCATTCGTATTGGTATTCGAGGCATTTCGCAAACATGCGGCGCACCGTAGCGGAATCATCAACGACGAGGATGCGTTCCTTTTTCCCTTCGGTAACGAGCGGCATATCGAACGATGCCGTTATATTAGGAGCTACGGCTACGGATGTTACTTCTAAAGACATAGGAGTTTTTTGACAATTAAGTGGGTATGCCGAATCTGGGAGCCGCCTTTTACTAAAGCAACAACAATGCGCAACAGTTGCAATCTTTATACCATAATGCATCGTAATAAAATTACACAAATAGGCTGGATTTACCCTTTTGATTCGGACGATCCAATTTTACCAGCTACCTGTGGGATTTATCACCGCACTTATTTGATACACGACGAGGCATTCTTCCTCAGATCTGGGCGGGCATCTGTTATGTGCGCCAGCATACCGACCGGGTAAATTATCTGTACTAAACTTCTTTCACTGAGCTGTGGTTCTTGGTCAGTTTGACGGATTAAAGGAGAATAATATGCTTTGGACAATTGTTATTATTTTGGTTGTGTTGTGGGCTCTTGGCTTTTTAGGCGGCATTGGCGGAGCTTCGGTAGGAGGATTGATTCATATCCTGCTTTTGATAGCACTCGTAGTAGTTGTAATTCAGCTTATATCGGGACGCAGAAGCGTTTAGGAATAGATTGGTAAATTGGTTTGGAGTTCATGCTCTGGCGTGAATACTAAACGTGTGCAAAAGAATGAAGGGCCGCCGATATCGGCAGCCCTTCATTTTTTAATTACTGGTGGCCAGAGACGGGGTCGAACCGCCGACACGCGGATTTTCAGTCCGCTGCTCTACCAACTGAGCTATCTGGCCATGCC